>NZ_JBATVM010000338.1:0-6620 GCF_049671765.1 Psychrilyobacter sp. | reverse complement strand
ATAATAGTAAAAAATATAAAAGCATATGGATATCACGGTGCTTTAACTGAAGAAAATATACTAGGACAAAACTTTTATGCTGATGTAGTTCTCCATAAATCATTGCAGAGGGCAGGTCTTACAGATGATTTAAGTAAAAGTATCAGCTATGTAGATGTATATTATGATGTTGAAGATATTATAAAGAATAAAAAATTTAAATTAATCGAAGCTTTGGCTGAGATGATTGCTCATACTTTACTAGTTAAATACAGTATAGAAAAGGTAGAAGTAGAAATCAGAAAACCTGGTGCTCCTATAAATGGAAATTTTGACTATGTAGGAATAACAATAATTAGAGAAGGTAAACACTATGAGATGGACTAGAGCTTATCTCAGTATGGGGTCTAATATAGGAAATAAATATTACTACCTTTTAGGAGGTATCTTTGCTATATCTCAACTAAAAAACACTAAAGTCACTGTTGTTTCAAATTTTTACTCCACAGACCCAGTAGGGTACTTAGAACAAGACAAATTTTTAAATTGTGCAATTGAAATAAAAACACAACTACTTCCCTATGAACTTTTGAGAGAACTTCAAAGGATTGAGTTAAAATTAAAAAGAGTCCGAAAATTTAGATGGGGTCCTAGAACTCTAGATATAGATATTATTTCATATGGGAATCTTAGGCTAAATAATAAAGACTTAGTTATCCCCCATCCTAGATATAAAGAAAGAAATTTTGTTTTGATTCCTCTTTTAGATATCATTAGAGACAAGAGCTATATTAGATCTATCATAAATTATAATGATAAAAGTGTAAAAAAAGAGAGCAAAGGAAAACTCCTAATAAGCAGTTGTCTCCTCGGGAAAAAAACTTCGTATAAAAGCACAGCTAATTATAATTATATTATAAGTAAACTTTTGAAGGATAAATTTGAGTTTATCGAAACTTGTCCCGAAGTAGAAGGTGGCCTTAGCATTCCACGTCTGCCATCTGAAAAAAACAAAGATAAAGTCATGAATGTTAAAGGTATTGATGTCACCCACGAATTTGAAATAGGAGCAGAAAAAGCTTTAGAAAAAGTTTTAAAAAATAATATAAAACTTGCATTATTAAAAGGAAAAAGCCCATCTTGCGGAATAGATACTATATATGATGGGACTTTCAAAAAAAATATAATCTTGGGAAACGGAATAACAGCAGATAAATTGCTGCTAAACGAAATAGATATAATCGAGGTGAATAAAGATGAACAATAAATTTAGTGAGATATTAAACGTTATAAAAAAAAGTGATAGAATACTAATCACAGGACATACTAGCCCTGATGGAGATGCCATTGGTAGTGGTTTAGCTCTCCTTTTGGCTCTCAACAAATTAAATGAGTCTCTGAGAAATGAAACTGAAGAAAAGGGAGAAATCTATTTAGATAAAACTTTAAGATTTATTTTAGATGATAAAACTCCAAAAAATTTAAAGTTTTTAACTCACTCTATTCTAATCGAAGAATTTGAAAACTATAATTCAAAATATGAGTTTGATCTCATGATCTGCCTTGATAGTGGTAACTTTGATAGGATTGGAAGGGTAGGAGAACTCAAAGGGAAAAACACTAAAGTTATAAATATCGATCATCATATTAGTAATGATAGGTTTGGAGATTACAACTATGTAGGAGATCTTTCTTCTACTTCAGAAATTTTGTTTGATTTTATTAAAGAGGCAAAAATAAGTTTAGACCACGGGATAGCAGAATCTATCTATACAGGTATAGTAAATGATACTGGTAATTTTAAACATTCAAATACCACTAAAAAGGTATTTAGAACAGCTTCTCAATTATTAGAACATGGAGTGGAACCAGACCAAATTATCAAGAATTTTTTTGATACTAAATCTATGGCAAAATTAAAGTTAACGGGTAAAGTTTTGTCTGATTTTAAATTTGTAGATAACCAGAAGTTAGTGTACTATTATATGAGTGAAGAAGAAATAACTAAATTAGGAGCTAGTAAAGATGATACTAGTGGTTTAGGAGAACTCCTCCTTTCCTACGAAGACGCAAGTGTTTCACTTTTCCTTAAAGAGGAGAAGGGGCACATCAAGGGCAGTTTTAGATCTAAATATGATGTAGATGTAAATGCTTTAGCAGGTCTTTTGGGTGGCGGTGGTCATATTAAAGCTGCTGGATTTAAAACCGATAAAAGTTCTGATGAAATATTAGATATAATAATTAAAAATATGAGTTTAGGAGGCAAATAATGAAGAAAAAACTATTAATAGTTGCTTTATTAGCATTAACACTGGGCGCTTGTTCAAAGGACGGCGTATCTAACGTAAGAAAGGATAACAAGATCCAAAGTATGAGAGATTACGATTCTGTACAAGGAGTAGTATCTCCTAAAAGAAAAGTTGTCATAGCTGAATTTAAAAATCAAACTAGATTTGGTAGCAGAAGATTAGGAAACAATTTAACTGATGTTATCACTACTGAACTTGTAAAAAGCAATAGATTTATTGTTTTAGAACGGGAAGACCTAGACAAAGTAATGCAAGAGATTAATTTTTCTAATACTTTGGGACAGGGACAGTTAGCTTCTCAGAGAAAATTTCAAGATGCAGATTATGTTATAACAGGTGCTATTACTAAATATTCTGTTAACACCACTGGAAATAAAGGGATTGTTTCTAGTAGTAAGACTCAAAGAGCAGAAATCTCATTTGATATGAAAATGATAAATGTTAGAACTGGAGAAGTAGTTCTCTCTGATCAGGGAGAAGGCGTATCGGATGTTGAATACGGCACTACTCTAGGTGTTGGAAGTACAGGTGGCTACGATGAAGGTCTAGAACAAGAAGCCTTTAGAGCCGCAGCTATAGACGTTATGGATAATATCATAGAGACGGTCGATAGAACTCCTTGGATGGCAAATGTAGCCAAGGTATCTGGAAATAAACTATATATCAATGCTGGTCAAAAAAGTAATGTCGAAATAGGTACAAAATTAGGTGTCTATAAACAAGGTGAAAAAATCGAATTCAATGGTAAGTTCTTAGGGTTTGAAGAGAATAAAGTAGGAGAAGCAGAAGTAGTCAATTATTTAGGTGAAGATGCTGCTATCCTTGAATATAAAGGAGAAACTTTTTCTATTCCTGGTGTAGTAAAGTTGATGAAATAATATGAAGAGGTATAAGTTATTTTTATTATTTATTCTCTTAATATTTATAGGTTGTACTCCAAAAGAAGATTTTGTATTAAAAGCCACTCCCTCAATATCACCAGCTAAGTTGGCAATTTTACCCATTAATAATAATACAAATGATGTAGCTGGAGGATTTGTTTTTCGAGGGGTAGTTTATAATAATTTTGAACAGAATAACCATGAATATGATATCCAAGATACAAAAAAAACTGATAAACTTCTAAATGAAGCAGGTATAACAGATGGGGGACAATTAAGGTTTTTGAGACCTATTGAGCTAGCTGAAATTTTAGGTGTCGATGGACTCCTCTATATCGATTTGGATGAGTTAGATTTTATGACCTACCCCTATTATCATACTCGTTCTGTCAAAGGAACTTTTTTACTCTATAATTTTGAAAAATTAATATGGGTAAAACCAATCAGAGTAGCTATAAAATACTTTGGAGTTAGCTCAGCACTAAATACTGTAAGCGGAGCAGTCAATGGAGATTCAGATAAGTTAAATGATGGGATGACTCAGGCAGGGATAGATATAGCCATTCACCAAGGGATAAAGTATGCCACCATTGCAGGATTTGATCATGAGCTAGCTCCCGAGATGGCTTTGGTAAGTAAAAAGTTATCTAGTGTTATTCCAAAAGGAAGTCGAAATAACTTGACTTATGTAAAACAAAGTGAAAATGAGATAAAATATCTCAAAGAAAAAATTAGTAAAAAAGAATCTATAGTCACCGATGAGATGTATATAGAAGTAAAAGAAAAAACCAAAGTATTAGAAGAAATTATTCCAATATTAAACTAAAGAGGAAGTGACAATATGAGCGATATTATTTTTATAAAGCCTAAAAGTTTTGAAGATTCTAAAAGAATAGTAAATTATATTGTAGAAGACAAAATTTTACATATTAATTTAACTTCATCAGACAAAAAGACATACCAAAGAGTATTAGATTTTATAAGTGGTGCTGTTTATCTAAAAGATGCAAAATTATTGAATCCAGCAGAAAGCATTTACCTTTCTATACCAAAAGAAACTACGTTTTCTTGGGGTGAAGAGGATGGAGAAAATAAAAACAAAGTTAATTTAGTAGATTTAAGATATGATGAAGAGGAAGAAATAAAACCTCTTTTTTAAAAAAGTTAACCATAAATAGTTATAATATACTGAAGACCTGTTATAAAAAACAGGTCTTCAGTATATTATACGTCTTTAAATTATTATGAATATATGATAGAATATATAGTATTTTTTAAAATAAAGAACTAGGGAGTAATTTATGTATAAGAAAAAAAAACCATATATATTAGTATTTGGAGCATCTGTTGTAGATATTTTTGGTATTTGTAATGTTGGAGCAAAATATAGAGTAAAAGATTCTAATCCTGGAAAAGTAAGAATGGCATTTGGTGGTGTCTCTAGAAATATTGCAGAAAATATGACTAGAATTGGTCTGAATACCAAGTTTATTTCTATCTTAGGAGACGATGAAAAAGGCCGCGCTATGTTGGACCATTCAGAATTAATAGGATATGATATGGAAGATTCTCTCATTTTAGAAGGAGGAAGAACCCCTAGTTATCTAGCTATATTAGATCAATTTGGAGAGATGGTTTCAGCAGTAGCTGATATGGAAAGTATCGATGCTATGAATACAGACTTTATTGATTCTAAATCTGATTTAATTGAAAATTCTGAATATACATTTTTAGATTCCGATGACCCCAAAAATCTAGAGTATCTTCTAAAAAGATTTAATGGGAAAACTAAATTCATATTAGACCCAGTATCTTCTGAAAAAGCTGATAAGATAAAACATCTAATAGGCTATTTTCATACAATAAAACCAAATAAAAATGAAGCTGAAATTTTAACTGGATTTTCTATAAATACAGATGAAGATTTAAAAAAAGCTGGACAATATTTTTTGAACTTAGGTGTAAAAAAAGTATTTATAAGTTTAGATTCTGAAGGTGTATATTATACCGATGGGATAGCTAGTGGGAAGATAAAAGCCTGTGATGTAGTTGTTAAAAATGTAACAGGTGCAGGAGATTCATTTGTAGCAGGGTTAGGTTTTGGTTATATGAATGATATGGATATTGAGGAAATTGTAAAATTTTCTATGACCATGTCTATCATAACTATCTCCTACGAAGGAACTATTCACCCTGATATAGATCTTATGAAAATTGCCAAAACCATGAGAGAAGTTTCATGGGAAGAAAAATTTATCTAAAAACTAATTTAACTATTGTGCCTAAATTATAAAAAAGTAAGTAGATTCTCAAGAGAATCTACTTACTTTTTTATAAATATTTATCTATCTCTGCCTGTAATTTTTTAAGTGCATTAGCTCTATGGCTAATCTCTTTCTTTATCTCTGGGATTTCAGCAAAAGTTTTACCATATTTTTGAATATAGAAATGAGGATCGTATCCAAAACCATCTGTTCCCTCTGGCTCTTCTACTATTACTCCCTCTACTTCTCCTCTAAAACTATGATATTCACCATTTGGTTTTGCAAGAGTTATTACACATACAAACTTAGCACTTTTATCTTTTTTTCCTTTTAACTCTTGAATCAATTTAATGTTGTTTGTCTCATCAGTGGCATTCTCTCCTGAATATCTAGCTGAATATATTCCTGGAGCTCCTCCTAGAGCCTCTACACATAATCCACTGTCATCTGCAATAACTGCCATACCTACAGTTTTAGCTATCTCTAAAGCCTTCTTTTGACTGTTCCCTTCAAAAGTATCTCTATCTTCTACCACGTCTGGAATTGTGTACCCATCATTTATTGAAAGTATTTCATAACCCTTTAAAATTTCAGATATTTCTTTTATTTTTTTCTTATTTCCTGTGGCTAAAAATAATTTTTGCATTCTTTTCTCCTTATTTACATTTTAGTCTTCTTTATTGATATTTATGATAAACCAAACAAAAAGTACTCCAAACCAAAATAGTATCGCTATTTCCCTCGCATTAAATATAATTCTCACCTCTTCAGCTATTATCATTAATTTATTTTTTATTGAAAACTAATTAAACATTTATTATTAAAACTATATCTTAATTATAACACATCAAAGGATTATACATAAAAAAATATCTCCTACAACCAATGCAGAAGACATTTTTTTCTTTTTATGTCACTATATCTTTATCTACACTTAAAAATATTATTTAAAAGAGTTGATAATTAAATTCATTTAGGCTCTTTCTATTGCCTCATTCTGCATCTCAAATAATTCTTTAATTCCTTTTTCAGCTAGATCTAATAGACCATTTAATTCTTTCCTTGTAAATGTAGTTTCCTCTCCTGTTCCTTGTACTTCAACAAATTCCATCTCAGAGTTCATTATTACGTTCATATCCACATCAGCATTAGCGTCCTCAGTATACTTAAGATCTAACATAGGAACT
>NZ_JBATVM010000337.1:0-8745 GCF_049671765.1 Psychrilyobacter sp. | reverse complement strand
CAATATGAGATCAAAAAGTCAATTAGATTTTCAGTACGCACACAGATTTTTAGGATTCGAAGGTGAAGCACAATATCTTCATGGCCATACAGGAACATTGCTCATTGAGGTAGAGGGAGAAGTAGATCCAAAAACTGGATTCGCATTTCCTTGTAATTCAATAAAAAATATAGCTTGGGACTATTTAAAAAATTTCGATCATGCTTTAATTCTACAAGAAGAAGACCCTATCCTTCCTCAGATTTTAAATGTATATAAAGAGCAAGGAATTCATGATGGAGACAAAGATAACACAACTTTAGGTCTTCCATTTGATAATGAGTTAGCAAAAGCATATCCTGAAAAGAGATTAGTAGTAGTAAAGAAAGTAGCTACTTGTGAGAATTTACTTGAAATATTCTATTCGTTATTAAAGGTTCACTACAATATCAAGAGATTAGAAGTTA
Organism: Psychrilyobacter sp.; assembly: GCF_049671765.1. Classification (NCBI taxonomy): domain Bacteria; kingdom Fusobacteriati; phylum Fusobacteriota; class Fusobacteriia; order Fusobacteriales; family Fusobacteriaceae; genus Psychrilyobacter; species Psychrilyobacter sp. Next base: position 8,299 of record NZ_JBATVM010000337.1, on the reverse strand, counting down.
TCTCTGGGGATAATGCAGCTTATAGAGAGTTCTAAATTTTAAAATGAATTATTTATCTACAAACTAAAAGAAGAGTCTTTTAAGACTCTTCTTTTTATTTCTTCCTTGAGTCTTACCGGATATTCCCCCTTCCCTTGTAGAGTGCGATCCATATGGGGCAGCACTTCGCTGAGTCAATAAGTACCGGATTGGGGGAACCTCGACCATCTCTGCCATCCATAGACCCTTTGGATAGAAGAACACGAAGTTCATTCCCTAAAGGAGCGATCCTTGGAGTGTGGCATGGATAAGCGGTCTCGGATATCCTCTTTTATAGTCTAATTTGTAGAGGAAAACCCTTTTGGTTACCTCTAATAAAACCTAAAAGCAATCAAAAAAGAGCAGATGAATGAAGATAGCATCTACTCTTTTTTTCATTTCTTTAATTCAAAACCTATATTTAAGTCAAAAAGGTCGCTCCGCCTTTTTGTTTTTATTTTCATTTATTTCTCATTTTAAATTGACCCTCTTATTTCCCTTCTAAGCCCTTTTAAATTAACTGCTCTTGTATTTATAGCTAGAACTCTCTCATTTTTCAACCATTAAAACAAGATCTATGAAATTTAAGACTATAAAGATTTAAATTCTTTAAAAAATTGTCGTGTTTCTTCAAGAACATTAAAGTTTTCAAGTAACCTTAACTTTTCATCTTTTCTTTTTAAAATGTTGTTTAATCCAAAATATTATAATAACTATATTAAGTGGAACACACACAATAAGAAGGTAAATCAGAGTATTAATAGAAGCGTATTTTTCAATTTTATCAAGTATATTATTTAATCTATCTAGATTTTCAAGGCGTTTAATTTTTTTTTCTAAACTTATCTTTCTAATATTTAGTGTATTAATATTTTGTTCGTATGTTTCTAGTTCAGATTTATTAGTGTCTAGAGTTTTTATAACTTCTTTGTACTTAAGTTCTAAACTATCACTATACCTCTTTTGTTCTTTATTAATTTGATTAGTAGCATTAATTCCATCTTTTTCTATTTCTATTTCTAGCAATTCAACTTTTTTTTCAAATATACTCTTAATTTTTAATGTCTCTTCTTTAAGCTCATCTTGTATAGTAAATAACTGTTTTTTTATATTTTCCCCTCTTGTTGCAATTGATTTCATCTCTAGAACCCCAAATAAAGTTCCACCACCAACTATAATTATATTAAAAAGTGTTATTCCAACTATTATTTCTTTATAGTTAAATAAGATATTATCTAATTTTTTATCTTTTTCTGAAGTTGATGTAGTCTCAAAATTGTTATTACCTTCAATTGGAAAGGTACCTCTATTTAAGAATATCAACTCTGAAAATAACTTTGATTCCATTTTTTTATTATCAAAATATATTTTAATTATAAAAAAGGCTCCAAATAGCAAAAATAATAATGGTATCTTTGAATTATATTTTTGAAAAGAAACTATGGTTATGGAATATGCAAAACCAATAATAAAAAATAATATAATTTTTTCAAATATTTTTTTATTTCTTTTCCGACTATTTTCTATTTCATCTTTTAAATATTTTTTTTTAATTTCTAAATCTGAATTTATACTTTCCATTACTTTAACTCCTTGTTTGTTTATAGTTTATAATACAATAGAATTTAACATAAAAGTATCCATTTATCAAGGCAAATAGTTGCATTATAGTTAAAATAATAAAATTATACTTTATTTATAACTAAAAAAAATAAAGTATAAAAGATAATATATCTAATTATAATTGATTGTTTAATATTCAAATGTTATATTGATAAATAATAGGTTATTTTGTTACAAAGATTTTTAGGGAGGAATTTATGATAAATTTAAAAATATTGCCAGCTTCTTACGGAGATTGTTTTTTAATAACAATAAGAGAAGAAAATAGTGTTACTAATATTCTTATCGATGGTGGGTTAAGTAAAACTTATGATGATCATTTGAAACAACTTTTAAAAGAATTAAGTGAAAAAGGAGAAAAACTATCTTTAATAATCAATACTCATATTGATTCAGACCATATACGTGGTTTAATATCTCTTTTCAGAGAAAATAATTCAAAAAAATATATTGAGATAGATGAAATTTGGTTTAATGGGTTAGAACAAATAATTCAGAATGATCCAAGTCATACAGCAGAATTAGATACAATTGATGAAGAAATAATTAATACTATCATAAAAAAAGGTTATGAAGACGAATTCCAAGAAAAAGAAGAAATTAGTGCAAAAGAAGGTGTTTCACTATCTGGATTAATAGATTTTGGGAAATATAGCCATAATAAAGTGAACAGTGGTAAGGCTATTACAGATAGTTTAGATAAAATTCAACTGTCTGAGAATATTTCAATAAAAATTGTAAATCCAAATATGGATAAATTATCTAAATTGGAATTAGAATGGCTTGAAGAGTTAGATAAAAAAAACTTTCACTTTTCAATTCCTAAAAATCAACAATTAGTAACTTCTTTTGAATTTTTAATCTCTAGATTAAAAACTAATTATAAATCATTTCAAAGTAAGATAAGCTCAGTTGATGATATAGAGCTTTATTTGAGTGACTTAAGCAACAAAGATTCTTCTACCGTAAATGAAAGTTCTATTTCTTTTGTATTAGAAGTATATGATAAGAAGTTTCTATTTTTAGGTGATGCAATAATAAAAAATAAGAATAACTGTAGCATAATAAAGAATTTAATTGAAGAATATGGAGAAAATTTATGCTTTGATCTTATTAAGGTCCCGCATCATGGGAGCAATTACAATATAACAAAAGATTTTATTGATATGTTTAATGCAAAAGAGTACATATTTTCAACTAATTCAGAGAAATTTGGACATCCGGATTTAGATGTTCTAGCAAATTTAATAGTTAGAAAAGAAGAAAAAACATTTATTTTCAACTATCCAATTGAACAAGCAAAAAAAATAGACAAGGAAAATTTGAAAGAAAAATACCAATATAAAGTTATAATTGGAAATGGAAATGAGATAATTGAAAGGAGATATTAATGGAATTTGACATCAAAAAAATAACTGGAAAAATTTTAAAAGATAACGAAGTTGTTGGTACAGGATTCCTAATTAGTAATGATCTATTTATTACTGCTAGACACAATGTATATAAAAATTTCTTAGGAAAACCTAAAGAAAAAGAAGTAGTAATTAATTTTAATAATATTGGAGAAGTTATTGGAAATACTTTAGATTTAGTAGCGGCTTACGACAACAGAGTAGACATAGTTAGTATCAAATTAATAGAACCTATTTTAGATATCAATTTAACAAGAGTCATAAAATTAAATAATTCATCAAAAGATTTTGAATTCAAATCATATGGTTATCCTAAAGAATATCCAGAAGGATTTTATTTAGATGGAGTTGTTATCTCTGATGAAAAGTATGAAACGAATATTGACTACAGTTTAAAAGTAGAAGAAAAATATAATTTGGGAAGCTATAAAGGCCTTTCTGGATCACCAATATTGATTAATAATTTTATTGTAGGAGTTTTAGTAGAACAAGGAACTGAGAGAAAACTTTCTGGAATTTCCTTCAATATAATTGATAAACTATTGTTTGACTCACACCAAAATAATATTTATTTAGATGAAAAAAAACTAAAAAAAATTCCTAAAGAGTTTAAAAATAAATTTAACTCTGCATTTATAAATGCTCATCTAGAAGCGGCTCAAAAAATAGCTGGACCAAGATATTCCGAGGATTTAAATATAACAAATCTTACATATGAAGATTTGTTATTGTTTTCAGGTAGAGATGACTTCTTTAATACGTTAAAAAAGAAGAACATAAAATTAAATAATTGCTTACAAAAATTAGAAGAATGTACTACTGAAGATTTATTATCACGTCCACTTTCGTTTTGCAAAGAATCTGTAGAAGAAGTAAATCAGATATCTAAAGAGATTTATAAAATTGTATCTAAAATTAATAGTTCGATCATTTTAAAATCGATAAGTAGAGAACATAAATTTTTCTCTAAATTAAATAATCAACTAATTAAAATTGTTATTAAATTAAATAATATATTCGATATAGAGTTAAGTATATTTGGAGAAAAATTTGGTAAGGGCATTTTTAAAGACAAAGAATGGCATCAGTTTATGGCTAGTCGTTATGGACAATATCCTAATGCAAATTTAAATATCTTAAAAGAGGTTATATTATTTATAGAAGAATTTAAAAGTTTTTTAGAAAAGAATCCTTTAATATTATTCTTTTCTAATAAATTATTATTAAAAGGTGTTGGAGGAATTGGAAAAACTCATAGTCTATGTGATTTAGTTTTAGCTAATATAAAGGATAACATCCCTAGTTTTATTTTTTTTAGTCAACATTTTGAAAATAAAATACCAGAAAATGTTATTTTAGAAAAGTTAAATTTAAAGAATAGCAATTTTGATGATTTTTTATATGTATTAAATATAATTGGAGAAATTAAAGAGACAAATATATTAATATGTATTGATGCTTTAGATGAAATTAAAAATCAAACATATTGGAATAGACACTTAGGGTCAATGATAGAAAAGTTTGATAATTATTCAAATATAAAATTAATAATTTCTTGTCGTAATATCTTTTTGGAAGAAACATTGGATGATGAAATTATAGATAAATTTATTTTGTTAGAGCATAGAGGACTCAAAGATATCAATGAAAAAAACCTACAATATTTCTTTGATTATTATGGTTTAAGAATACCCCGTAATTTTAAATTCTATAATGAATTTTTTAACCCTCTTTTCCTTAAACTTTATTGCGATATTTTAAAAGATCAAGAAGAAGAAAATAGAGATTTCTATGGAATAGATGAATTATTTCAAAATATTATAGAAAAGAAAAATAAAATTATTTCAAAAAAATACGATGAAATTTCATTAAAAGATGAAGTGGTTTTAGATTGTGTTGAAGTTATTTCAGAAGAAATGTTTAATCAAAATATAAATTTTATTAAGTGGAAGGGAGCAAAAAAAAACGTAGCCTCTATACTCAATAACTATGGAATAGGATTTTTATCTAATCAAATATTATGTGACCTTATTTCAGAAAATTTATTAAAGGAATATTCTGATAATGACAATTACACAATATCATTTTCTTTTGAGAAATTTTTTGATTATGCCTTAGCAAGTAAAGTAATTAATAAAAATGAGATTGAATCTTATTTAAAAAATAAAAATAAAAATTACAGTGTCATGGAAATTTTAATAAACAAATACAAAGAAAAGTATAATAAAGAAATGTTAAAAGAATATAATCTCATGGATAGTCCTTTATATAAAAATCTTTTTATTTCATCATTATTATGGAGAAAAACTTATAATATAAATTCTGAAACAAAAGAAATTTTTGAATGTTGTTTATTTCATCCAGAAGATTCTAAATTAGTAGCTAAATCATTATTTATTCTTTTTGAATTGATTTTGAAAAACGATGAGACTCTTAATTCAGAATATTTCCATAATTTATTTAAAGGTCAATCTATGGTTCAAAAAGATTGTTTTTGGGGACCCTGGATGATGAAATCATATAAAAAATATGATATTATTGATCTTTTATTGGATGATGGATTATTTTTAAAAGAAAAATACATAGATTTAGAAATTATAAAATCAAAATCAATAATATTAGTTTGGTTTACATCTTTAAATGATATCTATATCAGAGCTAAAGCTAGTAAGGGATTAACCAATTTAATAAAATTATATCCAAAAATAACTTTCTCTCTAATAGAAAAATTCAAAGAGATAGATGATGACTATATCCAAGAAAGACTGTGGGGAGCTATATATGCCACTTTAATATTAAATAAAGATAAGAAAATGATAAAAAGACTTATAAAATATATTTATATTAATTTTCTTGAAACAGGTCAATTCCCAAAGAATGTAGTTCTAAGAGATACTCTAAGAAATATTGCTGAATTAGCTGAGACAATGAATATTTTAGAACATGACATAACTATATTCAGACCCCCTTATAGTAGCGAAAAAATAGAAAAGATACATATTTCATATTATGATGTTCCAAAAGAAGATAGGAAATTGTTTTGGAATTGTACTGAAAGTGATTTTGGGATTTATACTATTCCTAGTAAAGTAGAGGGGTATGGCTTTACCAAAAAAGAGGTAGGAATATTGATTTATAAGAAAATAATTAATAATTGTTATTCAGAAAAAATCAAAAGTTTTGATAGATATATTAATTACACTTATGGTTCTTTAAGAGTTAGAGATGAAAGCGTAGAGCGAGTAAGCAAAAAATATCAAAAAATATTTTTAAATAGAATATTAGGACAAATCTATGATAATTATCCCTATAAACCTAAATATGAATATGATGATGAAAAAGAAGTAATTCCGTTTGAACAAGGAAATGAATTTAGAAATATAGATTTAACATCCTTACCATATGAGAAATTAAAATATGAATTCCAAGGGAATATTTTAATTTATGATTTTAAGAAAATAGAGGGATTTTCTCCAGAAGAGTGGTTTAAAAAAGAAGATGTAGATGATAAAACTTTTCACCTAATAGAATCTTCTTATTTAAAACAAGATTATTTACTATTAAAAGGGTACTTTGATGTAGAAAAAGCCACTTCTGATTTAGAAGAATATCCTAAAAAAAAATTATGGTCACATGTAGAAAGTTATTTAATAAAGACTAAAGAATTAGGAATCTTTAAAAATTGGGCTCAAAATCAACACTTTTGGGGTCAATGGATGCCTAGTGGATATACTCATTTTTATGAAGGATGGATAGGTGAGTATCCTTGGAGTGCAAGTTATAGAAATATTTTAGAAAATAAAGAGATTGAAGAAGAGCAAGTTTTTAATCATGTAGATGATAGAACTCCACCTGTAAAACTTATTCCTACCGTAAATGATTTTAATAATGAAAAAGACTCTGATTTTTGTAAATCTAAAATAGGAAGTCAATTTTTATTTCCAGGAGAGATTTTCTTTAAAGACTTAGATCTAAATTGGAATGGTGAAAATGCTTATTTATTAGATTTAAGACCGATGTTTTTAATAAGTAATGCTAAAGATACTTCTATTTATGTTAATAAAAATTTATTAAATAAATACTTAGTAGAAAATGGTTTTTCACTTGTTTGGACTGTCTTAGGAGAAAAACAGTTTATAAGTGGTGGATATGATGGTAGTTTTGCTGGAAGCGCAGAGTTTAGTCAGACCTTTGTATTGGAGTCTAACCAAATTTGTCCTAATCACTATTTTTATAAAGTAAATAACCCAATTTAAAGATAACTATTATATATATATAAACCTCCTGACTGTAAATTCATTACAGCTAGGAGGTCTTTTATTTTTTTTAAACATCCTTCTCCAACAACTCCGCCACATTCTTCGGCAATTCAAATTGAGCATAAATAGTAGTTGTAGATATATCACTATGTCCCAATAATTTCTGAATCTGATTGAGAGCCAATCCTCTTTTTAAGAGAATAGTAGCATAGGTATGTCTCAAGCTATGCAGATGGGTATATCCCATCCTCCTCAAACTCCTGTCTATTATCCCTTTAGTTTTCTTATATCCACCTGTTCCAACTCCCTTAAATTCTTTCAGAGCTAATATCAACCAATCATTAGCAGGGATCAATCTTTCTTTGTTTCTTTTCCCCAGTACTTTGATTTGTCCTTCTCCTACTTCCACAGTCTGGATTTCACTGATTCTCAACCCACACATGAGCATCAATCCAAGCCAAATTCCCTCTCTCTTCCCATGGCTTATAAGTTCCTTGGCATGATTTTTTATCTCGATAAATTCATTTTCTCCCTTGGCCAAAGGAACCCTTGTTTTATGTCCTACTATAATTAATTTTTCTAACTCCAGGTGTAATCTTGAATATCCATTTCTCAAATACCACCTTCCGAGCTGCCTTAAAGCAGAGATCCTTTTTCTCTTGGTATTTAGATCTATAGATATTATAGCTGCTTCCAGCTCATCTATAGTTAGATAATATATAGTTTTATTATGAGATCTGGCCACCTTATCCCAAAACTTCATGACATACCCATAGGTTTTTACGGTATTTGGGCTATGATCTGAAGCTTTCAGATAGATATAAAATTTATCTATCTTTGGAGGTCGTCCTTTTTTCCCTTTCATAATTGAAACTTCCGGAGTATACTCTCCTAAATTTTCCTGAATCTCTTGACCTTTACTTTCATATCCTCCCATAGTTTCTTTTGTAACTTGATTAGATTCAGAAAGAGTTCCCTGAGCGGAGT
>NZ_JBATVM010000336.1:0-6704 GCF_049671765.1 Psychrilyobacter sp. | reverse complement strand
CTTTGATGGACGGTCTACATGTAGGAAGATACTTTTCTTTAATACAAGATAGCTTGGATAACCCAAGTAAAAACTTATAGTTTCTTTTAAATGGAGTGATAAAAATTATTCATGTAGATGGTTTTAAAGATAATATTAAAAGAAAATTTTTGATATATTATGATAAAATATATATTGAAATTTTAGGAGGTTAGGATGAATTATTCAGATAAATTATTTATAAAGGAAGCTAAAGATATATTAGCAGGTGCTACAAACGATGGATTAGACGGAGTAAGACCTGTGTGGTCAGATGGGACTACTGCAAATACAGTAGCAAAATTTGCATCAATTACAAGGTACGATTTGTCTAAGGGGTTACCTATAACTACCTTGAGACGTCAATACTGGAAGGGTGCTATACAGGAATTAATATGGATATGGGTAAAAAACTCTAATAATATCAAGGATCTACCATTAAAAATATGGGATTCTTGGGCTGATAAAAATGGGAGCATAGGTAAAGCTTATGGATATCAATTGGGGAAGAAGATAGATTTTCCTGAAGGAAATATGACTCAAGTAGAAAGAGTAATTTATTTATTGAAAAATAAACCTGGTGATAGAAGGATGGTAGTAACTATCTGGAATAATGAAGATATGAAAGATATGGGGTTGGTTCCTTGTGCTCATACTATTACTTTTTCTGTAATAGGCGGAAAACTTAACGCAGTATTAGATCAACGTTCAGGAGATTTTTTGGCTGCTTCAGGGCCTGGAGGTTACAATGAGATACAATATGCCACTCTAGTATACATGATGGCTCATATTGCAAATTTAGAAGTAGGAGAATTTCTTCATCTTACTGTAAACCATCATGTCTATGACAGACATATAGATTATGTAAAAGAAATGATTGTTATTGGAGAAGAATTTGATACAGAATCTGAACTACCAAAATTAGTCATTAAAAATAATGTAGAGAACTTCTTTGATTTTACCATTGATGATTTTGACTTAGTAGGATATGAACCAAAATCTAAGTCAAATAAAATTGAGATAGCTATATAGGAGGAAAATTTATGGTTAATATGATCTATTCTATCTCCTACAAGGAGAATATAGTCGGGAATAAAGATACAAATGACTTGGTATTTAATATCAGGGAAGATCTTCAATTTTTTAAGGAGATGACAATTGGAACTACGATGATCATGGGAAGAAAAACCTTTGAATCTTTACCTACTGGGGGATTACCTAAAAGAAAACATGTGATAGTTTCAAATAAAATAAAAACAATAGAAGATGCTAAAGAAATACTCGGTGAAAAATATATTGAAAATTTGACATTTATAAATTTGGATAATTTAGAAGAATATATTAAAGATGAAACTAAGACCAATAAGATCTCTATAATTGGAGGAGCTATGCTCTACTCTCATTTTTTAGAGGATAAAAATCTATTTGATCTACTCTCTAACGTCTACGCTACTGAAGTAGAAAGAATCCCAGAAATAAAAAATCCTGTAAGATTAGTAGAACATAGTAATCTTACAAGAAAATGTAGTTCTGAAATAGTTAAAATCGGTCAAGGGAAAGATAGATTAGATAATAACAACTTAGTAGATTACAAAGTAGTTAAGTATTTCAAAGGATAGATTTAAATATATTAAAATAGGTTTTTTATAGGTTTTCACATTGTATAATTAAATGCAACAAATGATAAACCTTTAATAAAAAATGAACCAAAAGTCTGTCCCTGTCTCATATTTTGTAAAAACCTTCAAATTAATGTAATTGTAGTTTACACTAATTTGAAGGTTTTTTATGAGAAAAAGAATAAAAATATTATCCCTTGATAGATATGACAAAATAATTAATTATATATATTATTGACAAAACCTAGATCTTCTACTCCTCTACATTAAACCAACCTGTTATACCTTTTATAGTTTCTGCAAGCTTCACAGGAATCTTTTGCTCCTTTAAACTTTTCATATGTATAGCAGTATCTATTTTTTCTCCTCTTTCTATTTTTTCTACCCAGTTAGGATCAGTAATCATAGAATGTCCGATAGCTATGAGATCATAACCTATCTCATAAAGAGCTTGGTGGACATCATTTTGAGTAGATATGCCTCCTACTCCTATAAATGGCTTCCTTCTTGCTATTTTTTCTGAGATAACTTTACCAACAGGTCTCTTATCATATTCATCTCTAATAGATGTCTTCGCAAAATGTTGAATCGATATGTGCAGATAGTCCAAATCTTTTACATCTGAAAGTTTATCAACTAGACAAAGGGTATCTTCTAATGTAATCCCAGGATTTTCCATTTCTTCTGGAGAAAATCTATATCCTATAATAAATTCTTCATCTGCAAATTCATTTTTTGCTTTTATTGCTGCCTTTATTATTTCAAGGGGAAATTTCATTCTTTTTTCTATATTTCCTCCCCATTCATCACTTCTTCTATTAGAATGTGGTGAGAAAAATTGTTGTACTAAATATGTGTTGGCACCATGGATCTCAACACCATCAAATCCAGCTTCTATAGCTCTTCTTATAGATTCGTAAAATCCACCTACTATATCCCAAACTTCTTGATTAGTAAGTTCTCTAGGAGTTTTCATATCCTCTACTGGACCGAAAAGATTATGTGTAGGCTTTATTGCAGAAGCACTGACTAATCCAAATCTTGGATCTGCCATCCTTCCTCCATGAAATATCTGTAATATAGCTTTTGCTCCTCCAGCTTTTATAGAATCTGCTAATTTTTTTAATGATGGAATAAATTCCTCGGAACCTGCATAAAATTGATTGGCAAATCCTTGGCCATTCTTTTGGAAAAAAGTAGTTCCTGTAATAACCATTCCGGGACCTTTTGATCTAGCAGCGTAATATTCTGCTTCGTCATCGGCAACAGTCAAATCAGTATTACTTGACCAGGTTGTCATAGGTGCTAGCACCGCTTTATTTCTAAGGATCACTTTATCTTTTAAGTCGAATTCAAATAACATATATACCTCCAATTTTTTTAATTCATATTATTTCAAATGATCATAATTTTTCATACAGTTCTTTCTACCCCTAAAATAACAATTCTCCTTTTTCTATAATGATTACAATTAAATATTGATATCAACTATCATATCGTAATTTCATAAAAAACACAAGGTATAATTTTTTCGGAACCAATACTATTAGTTTACAGAAAATAAACCTCTGTCATGAATAATGTAAAGGTTATACAAATATTAATTTTTATTAGGTTATTAATCCGTCTTTCCCACTGAAAAAACTCCTCCTATAAACTAGATTTTTCTAAGTGTAGGAGGAGCTTTATTTTATTTATTCATCTCTTTAATTTCAATTACTTTTATACTTTTTCTAGCATATGATCTAACTTATCTTTCTTCGTTTTTAAATATCTTTTATTTTCTTCATTAGGAGTGATTTCAATATTTTCTCTTTGTACAATATCTATTCCATAAGATTTTAATCCCTCTATTTTTTTAGGATTATTTGTCATTAGTTTAATAGATTTTATTCCTAAATCTTTTAATATTTGAGATCCCAATACATAATCTCTTAGATCTGCTTCAAATCCTAGTTTTACATTGGCTTCTACAGTATCTAATCCTTCATCTTGAAGATTATAAGCTTTCATCTTATTATAGAGACCTATACCTCTCCCTTCCTGACGTAAATAGAGAATAACGCCCTCTCCTTTTTCATCTATAGTTTTCATAGCCTTATGTAGTTGTGAACCGCAGTCACATCTACGAGACCCCAATACATCTCCTGTAAAACATTCAGAATGTATTCTTACCAATACCTCTTCTTTTCCTTTTACATCTCCCTTTACCAAGGCAATATGCTCCTTGTCATCTAAACAGTTTTCATATGCATGAAGATCAAATTTACCCCATTGTGTTGGCATTTTAGCTACTGCTACTTCATTTACTAAAACATCATTTTCTTTTCTATATTTTATAAGGTCTTCTATACTCACAAGTTTTAAACTATGCTTTTTAGCAAATATTTTTAAGTCATCTAACCTTGCCATAGTACCGTCATCTTTTAAAATTTCACAGATTACACCCATTGGTTTTAATCCTGCTAAACGTGCAAAGTCTACAGATGCTTCTGTATGACCATTTCTAATCAAAACTCCTCCATCTTTTGCTACAAGTGGAAATAGATGTCCTGGTCTGTTAAAGTCATCAGCACCTTTATTTCTATTAGCTAAATCTTTTATAGTTTGCACTCTGTCTCTAATAGATATCCCTGTAGTAGTATCTTTTGAATCTACAGATACCGTAAAAGCTGTTCCATGGGGATCAGTATTATTCCCTACCATTTGGTTTAGTTTTAATTCTTTAGCTCTTACTCTATCCATTGGTACACATGTAAGTCCTCTAGCATTGACTGCCATAAAATTAATTGCATCATAGGATACCATATCCGCTGCCATTACTATGTCCCCTTCATTTTCTCTATTTTCATCATCTACTACTATAATCATCTTCCCTTGTTTTATATCTTCAATTGCATCTTTTATATTATCTAACATAGTTATTCTCCCTTTTTCAAAATTTTTCATAAAGTAAAACCAAATAATTAAATATAAATAAACCCTTGAGCCTAGAGATAATTCATGAATTATCCTTATTAAAACTCTTCTTTTTTTAATGTTATTTTAAATGACCTCTACAGATATTTTCTTATAGAATTTAAGAATAGAATTTAATAAAATCCATTTTCAGCTAAAAAACTTTCTGTGATGTTACTTTTTTTTTCGACTTCTACTTTTTCTTTAAAATTCATCATTCTTTCTACATATTTTCCGATCAGATCGGTTTCTACATTGAGGTAATCTCCTACACTTTTACTCCCGAGAGTTATCATCTCTTGGGTGTGAGGAATTAGTGATACACTCAAGAAATCATCTCCAAAATCTACTACAGTCAGACTAGCTCCATCCAAGGTAACCCTTCCCTTTTCTACAACATATTTCATAAGTCGTGGTTCTATCTTCACTACATAGATTTTTGCTATCCCATCAGAATAGATATTAGATATCATTCCTTCACCATCCACATCTCCTGTTACCAAGTGCCCACCTAAGGGAGTAGCCAAAGTTATAGATTTTTCTAAATTAACTAAGTCCCCAGCCTTTAATCTTTTAAGGTTAGTTCTTTTTACACTTTCATGCATTATGTCGGCTTCAAAATAATTGTCGCCTATCTTAGTAGCAGTCAGACAGGTTCCATTGGTAGCAATACTGTCTCCTAATTTGGCTCCTTCTATTACTTTTTTAGATCTTACCGTTATTTTAAGTGAAAGATCTCCTGTTTCTAGGCCGATTACTTCCCCCATCTCCTCTACTAATCCTGTAAACATAATTTTACTCCTTATAAACTAAATTCTATTGCTATATTATCTCCATAGACTTTAAACTTTACATCTTTTAATTCTATGCTTTCTTTCATAGTTCCTATTTTAAATCCACTTATAAATGGTATAGCATTATTATCTCCTGTGATTTTTGGAGCAATAAATATTTGTCCCCCATCTAAAATATTTTCTTTAAAAGCCATAGATATCATAGAATTCCCACCTTCTAAGAGGATAGAATCTATTCCTAATTCTCCTATTTCTTTTATTATTTCTCTCATTGTAAATCTATCACCTTCTAAAAATACAAATTTCACATTATAATTATTTTCAAATTTTAGATGTTTTTCACTATCAATGTTCCTTTTAGAAGTGATTATTATAGATTTATTATCTTTATTATTCTGAATAAAATTATAGTTCTCTGGTGTTTTCAAACTAGGATCTACTACTATTCTATATGGGTTATTCCCACCTTCTATCCTCGCATTGAGCCTCGGATTATCTCCTAAGAGTGTTTTTATTCCTACCATTATCCCCATATATTTATGTCGTAATTCTTGAACTCTACCCCTTGATATTTCATTAGAAATCCACTTGGAATTCCCACTTTCAGTAGCTATTTTACCATCCAAGGTAATGGCACATTTTAGAAATAAATAAGGAATCTTTCTCTCTATATATTTAAAGAAAACAACATTTTGTTTTAAGGCTTTTTCTTTTAAAATATTTATTTTCACATCTATTCCAGCTTTTTTCAAAAGTTTAACACCTTTTCCTGCTACTAATGGATTGGGATCTAAAGTCGCGATTACACATCGTTTGATTCCCATCTTAATTATTTTTTCAGCACAAGGAGGAGTTTGCCCATAGTGGGAACATGGTTCCAAAGTTACATAGATTGTAGCCCCAACAGCTTCTGCCCCTGAATCTTCTAATGCAAAAACTTCTGCATGGGGACCACCATATTTTTTATGATAGCCTCTGCCAATTATTTTTCCATCTTTTACAACTACTGCTCCTACCATGGGATTAGGATTTACATTTCCCTCTCCCAAAGCTGCCAGTTCTAGGGCCAATTCCATATATTTTTCATCTGAATTTATCATATTAACCCACCCCATTTTTTTCTTTTTGCTTCTATAGTAACTCTGTCACCAAAATTTTCAATTTTTAATTATCAACTTTCAATTATATTTTTCTTTATCCTATTGTTTGGATTAAGTTTACCATTTCGATAGCAGATACTCCTGCGTCAAAACCTTTATTCCCTGCTTTAGTTCCCGCTCTTTCTATAGCCTGCTCAATTGTATTAGTTGTTAAA
>NZ_JBATVM010000335.1:0-5431 GCF_049671765.1 Psychrilyobacter sp. | reverse complement strand
GGTATGTTTATTGCTGGATTTATAGACTCTATTGCTGGAGGTGGAGGCCTTATCAGCACTCCTACATTACTCTTAGTCGGTCTACCACCACATCTTGCTCTAGGAACAAATAAGTTAGCATCTGCTGCTGGAACATTGGTTAGTAGTCATGAATTTTTTAAGAATAATAAATTAAATTTTAAATTACTTAAACTTATGATTCCTTTTGCTTTTGTAGGAGCCGTTATTGGTGTAATCGCTTTACAATTTATTACTCCTGATATATTAGAAGTAATAATTCCGTTTATGATCTTTGGAGTGGCTATTTATACCGTTGTTTCTAAAAGAGTTGGAATAGCAAATAACTTTGATGGATTTACTCCTAAGAATAAATTTTTAGGTAAGATCTTAACTTCTATATTAGGATTTTACGATGGTTTCTTTGGTCCCGGTACAGGAACATTTTTTATGTTTGGTTTAGTAAAAATCTTCAAATTTGATTTTACTGTTGCCACTGCTAATACCAAAGTATTAAATTTAACAACTGGTATTGCTGCTCTTCTTACTTTTTTATATAATGGACAAGTAGACTTGAAATATGGACTTATATCGAGTATTTTTATGATCTCTGGTTCTAAGCTAGGTTCTAAAATGGCTGTAAAAAATGGTGCTAAATTTATAAAACCTATATTTATTGTTATGTCTTTAGTAATGGCTGGTAAAATGATTTATGGTATGGTTATCTAAAAAATCATAAAATACAGAATATAACATAAAAAAAAAAGACCTTTGAATATTTCAAAGGTCTTTTTTTTATAAATCACTTAATAAAATTACTTAGTTTCTTCGATTAATTTGTTCATTTCTTCGATTACAACATCTGCATTTAATCCGTGTGACGCGATTCCTTCTCCTAAGCTCTCACCTGAGGCTACCATACAACCTACTCACCCAAGTCCGTATCTTTGGAATACTTGAACGATTACTGGATACTGTTGTACAGCATCTAATATATTCATATCTTTCTTTACCATTTTAATTCCTCCTAAAATTTATATTATATCTTATTAATATATAAATTATATATTATACTAGTAATCTTGTCAAGATTAATTAACACTATTTAATAAGTCATGGATCCTTACGATTCCTATTAACTTTTCACCTTCTAATACAGGCAAAACTGAAATTTGACTTTTCCTATTTTCCATTAGTTCCAATGCATCTACAGCCATTTTTTGAGCTTCAATAGAAGTAAATTTTGAGATCATAATGTCCACAGCTTTATAACTAAAGAACTCTTCTTTATTTCCCAACGCTCGTCTAATATCTCCCTCGGTGATTATTCCTACCATCCTCTCCTCTTCTAATACGCATACAGCTCCTAATTTTTTCTTTGTCATAGTCACTAATATCTCATCTATATTGGTATCTTTTCCTACAATTGCAAGATCAGTTCCACTATGCATTACATCTTTTACTTTCATCAGAAGTCTTCTACCTAGACTTCCACCTGGATGATATACGGCAAAATTTTCTGGCTTAAAATTTCGTAATTTAATAAGCACTGATGCCAAAGCATCTCCCATAACTATGGTAGCTGTTGTAGAACAAGTAGGAGCTATATTCATAGGGCAAGCTTCCCTTTCTACGCCTATATCCAATACTTCATCAGATTGTACTCCTAATTTAGAATTTTTATTTCCAGTCATAGCTATTAATTTTGCACCTATTTTTTTTATTGAAGGAATTATTGAAACTACTTCATCACTGTTTCCTGAATTTGAGATAGCGATTACTACATCTTCTTTGCCTACCATACCAAGGTCTCCATGAAGACCTTCAGCTGAATTCATAAATACTGTTAACGTCCCTGTAGAAGCTAATGTTGCAGCTATTTTTTTCCCAACTATTCCAGATTTTCCTATTCCAGTAACAACAACCTTCCCCTTGCATTCCATTATTAACTTCGCTGTTTTTTCTATTTCTTTTCCTATCTTATTTCTCACTTTTTTTAGTTCATCTATTTCAATATCAAAGATTTCCTGAGCATATTTTTTTATATCCATTATCCCTCCTATTGTTTTTGTTTATTATATCATCTTTTTTTAGTTTATTCATCTAAAAAAAGAGGATCAAAATATTCATAGAATATTTTAATCCTCTAATAATCTTATACTTGATCGATACAAGCTACTGGGCATACTCCTGCACATGCTCCACAATCAATACACGCATCTTCATCTATCAATCTTTTTCCATCTTCTATCTCTGAAATACAAGTTACTGGGCATACATCTTCACATGTTCCACATGAAATACACTCATCTTTTCTTATTCTATGTGACATTTTATTCCTCCCTAATTACTTATTGTTTTCATATAACTATTTTTAGTATACTCTATAAATTTAAGATATTAAAGTAATACTTTATTTTATTTCCTTTATGTAGATCTTTCCTGATAACTCCTCAATTTTTCTTTTTCTAATCCCAAAATAATCTTTGTCTGTAGATTCATAATCTATCTTATACTTCTTTCCATGATAGTTTTTCATCTCAAAAGTTATATAATAGCCATATTTTCCACTACCATCAGGCTCTATTTTATCATCGTATTCTTTTTCATAATCGACACCATAGGTCACTGGTAATTTAAAAAGATTATATTTATATTCCTTCAACAAAGTTGCGCTGACATCTGCTATATATAGGTCATATCCCCATAATTTAAAAGTTATTTCTGAATCATTTCCTAGATCTATCTCCTCCATACTATCTATAGTAATTTGAACCATTTGTCTGTTAAAAATTAATCTTTCAGTTTTTCCTTCTGCACTACTACAACCTATAAATATTAAAAGAATCAGAACTATAAGGATTTTTTTCATCCAATCACTCCTCCACCTATTAGGTATTTACCATAATATAATACCATATGTTGTCCCTTGGCATTTTGAGGATTTTTCTCTCGGTATTCAAAATATATTCGATCTTTTCCCTGAGGTTTAGATACTTTTTTTAATCTCCCCATAAATCCGTGACTTGAAAACCTAGGTCTTGCCATTAGTTCTACTTCTAATAATTTATCTATCTCAACTACAAATTTATAATCTATTAGTTCCACATCTTTTATAAAAAGTTTATCATAATCTCCTAAAAGGATCTCATTTTTAGAAGGTCTTATATCCAGTATAAAATAAGGCCTTGGTTTTTTTAAGTTTAAACCTCTTCTTTGCCCTATTGTATAGAGTTGGTATCCATCATGAATTCCCATTATATTTCCATCTTCATCTACAAAGTTTCCTTTTTCTATCTTATCTTTTAATTTTTCTTGTAGATACTCTTTATACCCCTCTGGAGCAAAACATATTCCTTGGCTATCTTTTTTATTATGAGTTACTAATCCTATTTTTTTAGCCATCTCTCTGACCTCTACTTTGGTAAAGTTATACAGAGGAAATTTCATCCTTTTAAGAGTATCCTCCTCTAATCTATATAACATATAAGTCTGATCTTTACGTATATCTACTGCATTTTTTAGGAGGTATTTATCCATTTTAGGAGAGTATTCCAAATTACAGTAATGTCCTGTAGCTACATATCTTGCTCCTACTGAGTCTGCATAATCTATCAGTGTTTTCATCTTTATCTTCTCATCACACACTACACAAGGAGACGGCGTTGTCCCACTGCTATATCCATCTAAAAAATCCTTAATTACTATATTTTCAAAGTCTTCTGATACATCTAAGACTACGTGTTTTATTTTTAATGAATCTGCTACTTTTTTTGCTTCTGCTATCTCTCCTTGATGTTTTTTATCTACTTGAAGAGTTACTGCTATTACCTCATAGCCCTCTTTTTTTAGAATATATGACGTTACTGAAGAATCAACTCCTCCACTTAATCCAACTATTACTTTTTCCATTTTTTATTCTCCTTTTTTCATCATATTTTCCAAATCAATTAAATTTTTTATTCATGATCTATATATTTTTCAATATTCCTATCCAAACTTTCTTCAAATTCCATCATTAATTTTCTTTTTAATTCCTTATATTTTTTAGGTGAAACTTCTATATCTATATTTTTTTTAATCATTTTTTCTTTTTCTATTTTCTCTTGTTCTTCCTTTATATTTAAATTTGAACTAAATACAATTCCCAAAGAAAAACTAAGGAGTAAAACCCCCATTACGCTCTCTAACATGGTCAATGCTTGTGCAGCCAGTGACACAGGAACTATCTCTCCATAACCTACACTAGTTAAGGTTATAAAACTAAAATACATCCCTCTAAAATACAACCCACCCACTCCTAAACCTTTTGATACCATTCCGTCTAAAGCATTCGTATTATTTTCTACCAATAATATATAGAAAAATCCAAAAATTATTCCCAGTGTTATATAAGTCAAAAGAACAATTCCTATATCATTACTCTTAGCTCTCCTCCGACCAGATAAAATATCTACAAATACATATTTAATTATAAAAAATTGAGATATCAATAAAAGTACTAAATTTAACATTATCACCCAT
Source organism: Psychrilyobacter sp. (assembly GCF_049671765.1). Lineage (NCBI taxonomy): Bacteria > Fusobacteriati > Fusobacteriota > Fusobacteriia > Fusobacteriales > Fusobacteriaceae > Psychrilyobacter > Psychrilyobacter sp. The sequence goes on along the minus strand of NZ_JBATVM010000335.1, from coordinate 910 downwards.
TTCAACGATGTCAAATTATCTCTAGTTAAACCAAATTTACTCATCATTCCTTCTTCAAATGCAAAGCTTATCCATATAGGTAATATTATTAAATAATAAAAGGTGAATCCTATAAAAAATATAGGTTTTTTCTTAGCCAGTCTAAATTTTAGTAAAAAATATGCTATTGGAATTAAATTCATAAATATAGCCGAACTATAATACATCCTAATCCTAAAATTTTCATTTATATCAACATCTATCCTCAAAGTAGTCCCTAAAATAATAGAAATGATCATTAGAATTATTATATTTATCAGACCTTTTTTCATTTCTCTTCTCATTAGAACCTCCCCTTTATAATTTTATATGGACCTCTCCTACCATAAACTCTTTTATTCCATTTACAGTTTCCACCTCTAATTTTCCACTTCGCAAGATTTTTCCACCTATCCCAGATATTTTAGACCCTAAAAAACTTATCTCTACATCTCTGTTTAAAAGGTAGTTTTTTTTATTTATCTCGTATAAAATTTCATTCCATTCACCTTTTATATACCTATTCCAATATCTTTCAAATGAGTTTACAATTTTTTTTATTATATCTAAGATTTTATAGTCATTTCCAGTTACACTTTTTAAAGAGATCCCTTTTTTAGATTCTCCTAAAAATTCTAAATTATTTATATTTATTCCTATACCTATAATAAAAAAATCTCCTACTTTTTCGACTAAGATTCCAGATAGTTTTTTATCAAATAAATAGATATCATTAGTCCATTTAAACTTATAGTCTAATTCTACCATATTTTTTAACCCATCCAATAAAGCTATTCCAACGATTAGCGGGAGTTTGCTATATTCTTCCATACTCAAATTAGGATCTTCCTTTAAGGCAAAGCTAAATAATCCTGCTCCTATAGGAGATACC
>NZ_JBATVM010000334.1:0-1926 GCF_049671765.1 Psychrilyobacter sp. | reverse complement strand
ACGCATGCGTAACAGTAAGTTTCAACATAACTTTATATTTAAATACTTTCCTGTTTGCCCAGATTGTAATACTACTTATTTATTTAAACTAAGAGAAGAAAATATAACGAAAAAAATAACAAATTATGTAGGAGCTCAGCTTGACCACTATTATCCTAAAGATGATTATCCATATTTGGCAATATCTATATTTAACTTAGTACCTAGTTGCCCTACTTGCAACCATATAAAAGGAAGTAAAGAAGATCATTTACATCCATACACTGAGGAGATGGGAGATAATGCTAAATTCACTTTATCTATGAAATGTTTAGGAGAGTTAGAAGGAATAAAAGGTGTTGGCTTTGGAAAGGAATTGAAAGATATTAGTGAATACAAAGAGTTTATTGATGTTTTTGGTGAGTCACGAGAATTAAATTTTAATTTAAAAGAGGGATTTGATAATCGAGTAGAATTAAAAATAAAAAGTGGTCTTGGGAGGGAGTTAGAAAAAAGAATTGAAAATTCTAAAGAAATTTTTCAACTGGAAAATAAATATAGCGGAGTTCGGGAGGAAATTAGAGACCTTTACTTTAAACATAAACTTTTAAGCCAATCTCAAAGAGAAGAAACGTTGAGTCAATTTGGGGATTCTTTAGGAATAACAGAAAAAGAAATGGAAGAGGTTTATTATGGAGCTAGAAAGAAAAATCCACATAAACGTCCACTCTCTAAATTTATAAATGATATACGAGATTTTTTGGATGATAAGGATCAGGATAATTTTGAATAAAATAATGATTTTATGGGCCTTTTGGTTGATATCTTCTTTTGAAACTGTTATTATATTAAGGAGAATGGGTATAGAATACAGGTTATGAAATAAAGGATTTTTTCTTGAATTATAGAATAATATATAAATTATAATATTTTAGGAGGGATCATATGAAAATCTATATTTTATTGATGTCACTACTATTTACCGCCTGTGTTTCCAATAATCCTAGGACAAACACTTCTACAAAAACTAATAAAAGTTTAGAAGTTATTGTGAGTGAGCAAGGGGTAGAATTTAAGAAATTGCAAGAAGATAACAAAGAAATAAAGAAAGATATAGAAAATTTAAATAAAAGGATACAAAGAGTTGAGGAATTTTATGAGTTAAATTAAGGAGGATCAATGAAAAAAGTATTTATTATAGGATTTATACTCTTGAGTATAACAGCCCAAGGAGAGATGGGAATAGATATTAAACAAAATCAAATTATTTTAGATAATATTAAATTAGAAAATACCCAGCTCAAAAATGAAGCGGAAAGATTAACTCTAGTACTAGATAGATTAGAAGAAAATTTAGTTAAGGAAGAAAAATTTGAAGGTTTAGGAGTAGAGATAAGAAGAGATGAAGAAAGTTTTGCTTTAAGCATAGAAAGTGAAGATCTTAGTCAAGGAGAGTATAAGGAGATATTAGATAATTTTATAGAAACAATTAAATATGATTCTAAAGATTCTATTATTTTAAAAGGAACTAAGATAAATATAGAATTTTTAAATTCTTATTTTACTACCATGGGAATTGACCCTGTTAGAATAACCTCAGAAATCGAAGAAAAAAATGATGTAGTATCAGACAAAACAGATAGCAAGGGAGTCAAAACAAAAATAATATTGAAAAAAAAAGAGAATTAACTTCTCTTTTTTTTATTGTTGTTGTTGACATATAGGGATAAGAACATAGAATTTTTAAAAAAAAGAAAAATTAAAAGAAGAAAAATTAAAAAAGTAGGTATAGTTAAGTAGGAGTTATTAAATATAGGAGGTAGTAGTTATGAAAAAAATATTATTCGGGCTTTTAATAGTCGGAGTTCTTTCAGCTTGTTCAAGCTCAAAGGAAAAGGAAGATATCCCTACACAAGTTCAGACACTAAATGAAACGGTATCTACTCA
>NZ_JBATVM010000333.1:0-5101 GCF_049671765.1 Psychrilyobacter sp. | reverse complement strand
AAGTCCGTAAACGCCGAAAGTACTTAGGGGGCAGCCCCTTGGGAGGATAGGAACTTGCCAAGTCTTTTTTATTTTTTGAAGAGATTCAAAACTAAGAAAAGCCATCAATTTATTTTGATGGCTTTTTGATTTATAAAAAAATATAAATAGATTATAAAGAGAATAAAAAAGACAAAAGTAATAATATTTTATGTGATATAATAACTAATAACTAAATTTTGAATATACTTTGTAAGTTTAAAATATTTATAAATAAAAAAAGGAGAAGAATATAAATGGAGAGTAAAAAAAAGTTTTATAAACAATTAGTAACTATAGCAGTGCCTATAGCTATGCAAAGTATGATCTCCTCCTCAGTAAATATGGCAGATGTATTTATGATCGGAAAGCTAGGAGCAACTAAATTAGCTGCTTTGGGTTTGGCTAATCAAATAATGTTTTTGATGGCACTCCTATTATATGGTGTGAATAGTGGGTCGGCAGTTTTTATGTCTCAATTTTGGGGAAAAAAAGATAAAAAAAGCTTATATAAAGTACTAGGAATAGCTCTTATAGCTAGTATATTCGTAGGTACTATTTTTTTTATTGCCGGGCAATATTCTCCAAAATTTTTGATAAAAATATATTCTCCAGACATAGAAGTAATAAAATTAGGTGCTTCATATTTAAAAATAGTAAGCTGGTCATATATAATAACGGCAATATCCATGGTATATGGAATTCAGCTTAGGAGTGTAGGGATATTAAAATTAGGTGTTTATACAAGTATAATTAGTTTGATAGTTAATATATTTTTCAACTATGTATTAATATTTGGGAATTTAGGGTTTCCAAAACTGGGAATAGAAGGGGCAGCAATAGCGACTTTAATTGCTAGAATTATAGAGATGGTAATCTTAGTAAGCTTGGTATATAAAAATAAATATCCATTGGCATGTAAGATAAAAGAGATGCTAGAAATTGATAAAAAATTCTTAAAAAAATTTATATTAACTACTGCACCAGTTATAGCTAATGAGATGCTTTGGGCTCTTGGAATGACTGGTTATGCTATGGTATATGCTAGGATGAGTACGGAATCAGTAGCTGTAATAAATATTGTAGATAGCATTGCTAGGATAATGTTTACAGGGTTCTTTGGGATTGCTAGTGCAACTGCAGTAATGATAGGCCATAAAATTGGAGAGAAAAATGAGGAAGAGGCTATTAAATATGCATATTTATTGGGGAAAATATCAGTTTATATAGGTATAGTAACGGGAATAATTATGGTTATAGTCATAAAACCTTTACTAAATTTTTATGATTTAGATGTGGAAGTTTATGATTTAGTGGTGAAAACCACATATATATTAGCAATTTTAACACCGTTTAAAAGTTTTACAGCAACTACAGTAGTAGGAATATTAAGAGCTGGAGGAGATGTGAAATACTGTCTGGTCTTAGATATAACGGCGCTTTGGCTTGTGGGTATACCACTTGTAATATATGGAGGGTTGACTTTGGGTCTGCCTATCTATATAGTCTATGGTCTGGCTGGAAGTGAAGAAGTAATTAAGTTTATTTTTAGTGTTAGGAGAGTTATTTCAAAAAAATGGATTACAAATTTAGTAGAAGATATGTAGGAGGAAAAGATGGGATTGATTGAAAAACTGGAGTTAAATCCAATAATAGCAGCGGTAAAGGATGAAGAAACTCTGAGAGAAGCCTTAAATAGTGACATAGAGGTAATATTTGTTTTGAAATCAACAATATTAACCATTGAGGCAATGGTGGAAAAAATAAAAAAAACTGGTAAGATGGTTTTTGTACATATAGATTTAATCGATGGAATGTCTCCTACTATAGATGCACTTGATTATTTAAATGAAAAAACAAGGTTAGATGGAATTATAAGTACTAAATCTGCTCTAATTAAGGAAGCTAAAAAACGGAAATTACTGACAATACAAAGATTTTTTATTTTGGACTCTATCTCATATAAAAATAGTTTAAAATATGCCAGAGCAACTAAACCAGATATCGTAGAGATCTTACCAGGTGCCATGCCAAAAATAATAAAAAGATTTTTATATAACTATAAATGTCCTCTTATAGCCAGCGGAATAATAATGGATAAAGAAGATGTGATCTTAGCTCTAAAAGCTGGAGCCATAGGTATATCTACAACTAAAACAGATATATGGAGTTTATAATTGTTTAAAAAACAAACTTTAAGCGTGATAAAATTACATAAAGTTGACAAATCAAATTTTTAAAGGTATCCTCTTAGTAGAAAGAAATATAAATCTTAGAGACCGAGAGAAGATTAATTAGTATCCTAGTTTAGGGATAATTTTTTAATCTTCTTTTTGGTTGGGTTTAAATTTTGGAGGAAATTTTGAAAATGTACCATTATAAATTAAAGGGGGTTTGTGGATGAAAAGTAAAGGGATTATGGGTGAATGTTTAGCTGAATTTTTAGGGACTGGTTTGCTTATGTTTTTTGGAGCAGGTTGTGTAGCAGCCTTGGTATTGGCAGGCGCAGACATGGGGCAATGGGAAATAAGTATTATTTGGGGGATGGGCGTAACTATAGCTATTTATATTACAGGAGGAGTTTCAGGAGCACATATAAATCCTGCAGTAACTTTAGCATTAATGACGTTTAGGGAGTTTGATAAAAAGAAGGTAATTCCTTATATAACTGCTCAAATGTTAGGAGCATTTTCTGGTGCAGGACTTGTATATTTCTTATATAAAAACCTATTTGTAGTTTATGACAAAGCTCATGGAATAGTTAGAGGAAGTGTGGAAAGTCTATCTACAGCAGGAATCTTTTCTACGTATCCGAATCCACATATTGATAATCTGCAAGCTTTTGCAGTGGAAGTAGTAATTACAGCAGTACTTATGATGACGATTTTTGCAGTAGGAGATGATCAAAATGGTGCTCCCAAAGGACATTCATCAGCTATCTTAATTGGTATAGTAATTGCAATAATTGGAGGATCTTTAGGACCTCTTACAGGATTTGCAATGAATCCAGCAAGAGACTTTGGGCCAAAAGTGTTCGCATACTTAGCAGGATGGGGAGAGGTAGCGTTTACAGGCGGATTATCAAATCCATATTTTTGGGTACCAATATTAGGACCTATAGTAGGAGCACAACTTGGAGCATTAATATACGATAAAGTAATTAAAAATAACTTACCAAAAGAAGTTTGTGAGATAGATAATAAAGAAGAATGTGAAGAAGAAGTTGGAGTATTTAATAACTAAAAAATAGGAGGCTTAAAAGATGGCAAAGAAGTATGTTATAGCATTAGACCAAGGAACTACAAGCTCAAGAGCGATTATTTTTGATAAAAGTGGACATATTGTAGGTTCTTCTCAAAGAGAATTTACTCAAATATATCCTAAAGCAGGATGGGTAGAGCACGATCCAATGGAAATATGGGCTACTCAAAGTTCAATGTTAACAGAAGTTTTGGCTAAAACAGGAATTAAGCCTGAAGAAGTAGCTAGTATCGGAATCACAAATCAAAGAGAAACAGCAGTAGTATGGGAAAAAAGTACAGGAAAACCTGTATATAACGCTATAGTTTGGCAGTGTAGAAGAACAGCGTCTATGTGTGATGATATAAAAGAGCAAGGACATGAAGAATATATAAGAAAAAATACAGGATTAGTAGTAGATGCTTACTTTAGTGGGACTAAGGTAAAATGGATACTAGATAATGTAGAAGGAGCCCGTGAAAAAGCAGAAAACGGAGAGTTACTTTTTGGAACTATCGATACTTGGTTGATTTGGAAATTAACTAATGGGAAAACTCATGTGACGGACTATACAAATGCATCTAGAACTATGCTATTTAATATAAAAGAATTAAAATGGGATGATAAATTATTGGAAATATTAGATGTTCCAAGATGTATGTTACCAGAAGTAAAAAATTCAAGTGAAGTTTATGGAGAAACTAACTTAGGTGGTAAAGGTGGATTTAGAATTCCTATCGCCGGGATAGCGGGAGATCAACAGGCAGCATTATTTGGACAAGCTGGTTTTAAACCAGGAGACGCAAAAAATACCTATGGTACTGGGTGTTTCTTACTTATGAATACAGGGTCAGAGATGGTAGAATCTAAAAATGGATTATTAACTACTATTGCTATTGGAATTGATGGAAAGGTAGAATATGCTTTGGAAGGGAGTGTATTTGTAGGTGGAGCATCAGTACAATGGCTTCGTGATGAGATGGGACTTATTAAAGATGCAGCAGATACTGAATATTTTGCTAATAAAGTAGAAGATAGTAATGGTGTCTATGTAGTACCTGCATTTGTAGGATTAGGATCTCCGTATTGGGATATGTATGCAAGAGGATGTATCGTAGGTCTTACTCGTGGAGCTAATAGAAATCATATTATAAGAGCGACTTTAGAAGCAATAGCATATCAAAGTAAAGATCTTATAGAAGCTATGCAAGAGGATTCAGGAATTAAATTATCTAGTTTAAAAGTTGATGGTGGAGCAGTTGCAAATAATTTCTTGATGCAATTCCAATCAGATATCTTAGGAGCAGAAGTACTAAGACCTGAAGTGACTGAAACTACAGCTTTAGGAGCTGCTTATCTAGCCGGGCTTGCTGTTGGATTCTGGAATGATAAAGATGAAATAATGGAAAAATGGAACTTAGACAGGTTGTATGAGCCTAAGTTAGAAGAAGAGAAAAGAGCAACAATGTATAAAGGCTGGAAAAAAGCAGTAACTAGAGCACAAAACTGGGAAAATGACTAAAAAAAATAGAATTGTTTAAACCGACTTTCCACTGTTAAAAAAATAGGAAAAGAGTGAGATAATAATTTATTTAAAAATTAAAAGGTGGTTTCTGTATTCTACAGGAATCATCTTTTTTCAAAAAATGGGGGATATATTTTATGAATAAAATATTTTTTAATGAAAAAGAGACTATTGTAGATGATGCAATTAATGGCTTATTAGCAACTAATAAACATAATAATTTGATAAAATTAAATCTTGGAAAAAATATAAGGGTAATCTCAAGAAAAAATATAGATAAAAATAAAGTGTCTATTATTTCTGGAGGAGGCTCAGGTC
>NZ_JBATVM010000332.1:0-12569 GCF_049671765.1 Psychrilyobacter sp. | reverse complement strand
ACTTTATTCTTCTTGCAATCTCTTCATATCTTGATTTCTTAGTCTTTCCAAACTTGTTTGCAGTAAGCTGTACATACAATTCGAGTGCTGCTAATTGATTCTTCGTTAATTTGTCTATCTTCTTTCTCACCATAATTACTCCTGAAAGTTTTCTTTAACTTCATTCCAAGAATACTCTTGACCATCTCTAATTAGTGTTATATCTTCTTTAGCCATTGCATATCTCTTTACTTCTACATCTACATACTTTGGATCAAATTCCATTAGGTATGCTGTTCTATCTATCTGATCGCAACTCATGAGAGTACTTCCACTTCCTCCAAACCAATCTACAACTAGATCTCCTGGCTTAGTATTGTTTAAAATTAATCTAGCTAATAGTTTAAGAGGTTTCATTGTAGGATGAACATCATTTCTTATTGGTTTATCCTCTCTAATAACTGTTGAGTGTTGCTCTAATAGCTTTGTCATTTCTACAATGTGTTCTCTTAGTTCTTTTTTACCCATGCTATTAAGAGTTCCAGGTACCTCTAGTACTGTATCTTGTGTGTAGTCTTTAATAAAATAGTGTGCTGCTCCTTCTTTCCATCCATAGAGTATTGGCTCATGTCTCCAGTTGTAGTCTTGCCTTGATAGATTAAATCCATTCTTAACCCATATGAGACATTGAGATATCTTTAGGTTAGCTTCTTTTAATGCTCCTCTAAATGCTTCTGTCTCTATGTCAGCATGGAATATATAATATGCTCCTCCTGGTTCCAGGTACTTATGCATATTCTTATAAAATCCCAATAGGAAACTATAGAAATCTGTTGAACTCATATTGTCATTGATTATCTTCTTTCCATCATCTGATTCATAATTTATGTTATATGGTGGATCAGTTATACATAGCCTAGCTTTATGACCATCCATTAATCTTTTTGCATCTTCTTTTGATGTAGAGTCTCCACAAAGAACTTTATGTCTGCCTAATAGCCATATATCACCATGTTTTGAAAAAGGTTCTTTCTGTTCTTCTATTTCCGGCGAATCTATCTCTTCTACGTTTTCTGAACTTTCTAGCTCTTCTTCGATTAACTTTTGTACTTCTTCAGTGTCAAATCCAGTTAGATATGATTTATCTCCTAATGAGTTTAGTTCTTCATATAGTTTTTCAAAATCCCACTCACCTAATTCAGCTGCTCTAGATTCTCCTATTCTGATTATTTGTATATCCTCTTCAGATAAATTTTCTATTCGATAGCAATTAATCTCTTGAATTCCTAATTCTACTAATGCTACATACCTAGCTGGTTCTCCTACAACTACATTGTTCTTATCAATGACTAATGGGATATACTGGTTATAAGTTTTAATTAAATTCTTATATAGCTTTACCTGGGCATCTGTACATACTCTCGAAGTGTAACCTATGCTTATCTTTGATATATTTACAATGATTTGGTTCATGATATTCCCTCCATTTTCGTAAAATGTCGTTACTGATCTCATCTAAAATCTTTTAAATATTAAATCCACTTTAAGGACTTAGGTGCTTTTTACTTATTACTACGCGAGGCAAACTCTTCTAGATACTATTTTTATTGAGATGTTACTTTTTTTTCTTCCAAAAACCCCTCATGTTTATGATGGTTTTTAAGCTGATTAAAAGTTAAATGTTTCTTGTAACTACATTTAACTTCACACTCAATTAAGAGTAATTTATTTATAAATAGTGATAATCTTTCGATGTTTCCAAAATTTTCTCGATATGGTGAACTTCTTATTTGGCTTTCTCTCAATGCTATTTTTATTGCTTTTCTGTATCTTTCTATCTGTGCTCTAGATTTTTTGGAATTTCGAGTTATGATCGAATTTATTATCTTTTCATCATAGATCCATTCTTCAAAATCTCTAACTAAATTAGATAGTTCCCTAGAATCAAAATTAGAAAATTTCTTTTCTAGAATCTCATCGTTCCTGGATAACTCATTTACTATTAATTTAAATAGTTTCTCTCCAATATGTTTTTTTACTGAATTTGATATATCTCTTATAGTGAGATCATTGACACTAATTGTCTGACATACTTTCTTGATTATAGATTGGGTTATCTTATGCTCTAATTTAATCAATGCACCTTTTTGCTTTTCTAAATTTTTCTTATTATGTTCATGTGCTTTTGAATATAGTTTGAGCTGCCATCCAGTCATGATCTTAAATATAAAACCTGTAGAATAAAATCTATCCATAGTTGTTTTGTAGTTTGAATAAACTAGGCTATCTTTACTATCATATTCCCTAGATAAGGCCTTATAAAAGATCATAATCAAATTATTAAACTTATAGAATGAGCCTATATACTCCTGGATAGCTAGTTCAAAATAATCATAAAATAAATCATGAATAGTGATTTCATTATCTAGGGATATTTCTTTAATTAAATTCAAGATCTTATTATCTACAATTTTCTTTTCTACCTCTGATGTTAGTGGATATAAGTTAGTTGGTGCATTACTTCTAGGATAGGAAAAATCTATTTTTACAGTAGAAGTTTTGTTTAAATGACCTATAACCTTGATTTCATTTATATTTTCTTTTCCTATGGAATAGTTTTGTGTATCTCCTAATATTTTTCTGCCTAGGATATGACGGTACTTTTTTCGTATTCCTATGTCTATTAACTCAATATGAGCATCGACTAATACCCATATAGAAGCTCTGTCTAGCCCTATCATATCCCCTCCTTCTTAACTTATGTATTCATAGAGATATTGCAATAGTGATTTGTTTTAGGAGGCCCACCTCATTGCAATATCTTTAAAAATATATAATCTAATTTTTCTTTATTTTCTCAGCAAACTTTACACAATGTTCTTGAGTTTCAAATTGGATATAACTATCTTTAGTTATTTTAGCTTTAGCGTAATTAGGCATTTTGTCCCAATTAAAATTTATGAGTTTTCTTAACTGCTCTTTTTCCATTTTATTCATAGCCAGCCACCCACTCTTGGCAATCTCCTTTCTTTTGTCTTCCAGTACTTTCATTTGATTTTGCCTTAATTCTCTTTCCTTTTTCCAATTCATATTTCCCCCTGTTGGGTAGTTGAGTTCCCACCATCTCAATATTTAAATAGTCTCCCGTTAATTGACTATTTCCCTAAAAAAAGAACCCATTAAAGACAATCTAGTAAAATACATACTAAATCATCGATAATGGGTTCCAGACCTCGAATATCATCTATTTTATTTTAAATTTATTTTCTGAATTACAATTGGAGCATATAATGGTTGATTCAATACCATTGGAGTAATAATTTGTTTTACCTTTTATCATAAAGTAATTATTTTCTATGGTAGCTAATTTTCGATTACAATTTTCACATCTTATTTCTTTTTTATTATCTTTCAATTCAGACATTTTACCTCCTAAATTTAATATTAAATGCTTATTAACTACATTCTATTTAATATTTCTTTAATTTCAGATAGTGTTTTTAAACTTCCTCTATTAATAGCTTTTCTTAATCCCCAGGCTGATTTAAATTTAGAGAGGGCAACAAGTTTAGTAAAAGTAATATCTTTATCAATTAATTGTTTTTTTATTTTTTTCATATGTTCGCTCATAATTTCACCTCATAAATTATATTACACTAAAAAAAGCTAATTAGCAATAATTAATTTTAAAAAAAGATCTAAAGCAAAAAAATTACTTTAGATCTTTAATCATTGATTTATAAAAATTTCTCTATGTACTCGCTATCTTTCATCAATTCTTTTTCTGCTTTTCTTTGTTTTTCTAAGCCAGTCTCTTTAATAAATTTAAGTAACTCTTTGTCTTGAGTATAATAATTTACATGAAACTCTGTATTGTTTACTAATTCTAAATCAATTTTAGTATCATTTTCGTACCAACTCAAAACTATTTTATTGTTTTTAACTTCTTTTTTTCCATTAGATTCATAGAATGAAGTTTGATATCTATTTTGACTATCACCATATTTTTTATTTAGAATTTTCATAACTTTATTATAGTTTTTAAAATCTCCATTTTTAATTTCCTGTGAATAACTTCCTTTTATCAACTTATCTTTTAATAAAGTGTACTTTACTTCAAATGTCCCAGCGGATTTAAGGTCAGTTTTTAAACTATAAATTTCTTGATTCCACTGATAATTTTTGTAATTTTCAGTGTTTTCTTTCTTTGTAATTTTTTTGGACTTTTCATTTTTTTGGATAGTTTTATATCCATCTCCCCAATCAGTTCCTCTAAAATCAGCTGCCAATATAGATGTAGCTAACGCTAAACTCAATAAAATTGTTAATATTTTTTTCACTACGCATCACTCCTTCTTAATGTTATTTTTTTTGACGCAATACAAGTAAAAAAAGTTTAATTTTTTATTTATTTTGAGCATAAAATTCAATAGCTTTATTCTTCATATCTTCAAGATTTTTAAACTTAGTATAAGTTTTAATTAAATTTTCTAAATGTTTTTCTTGGGTCACCCCTTTACCGAGCTTAACATTAGCTTTTGCCTCAAACTCCTCCATTGACCTGAGAGTCGAATATTCTTTAAAAAAATTTTCTGAAAGTAGTTCCTCTGTTGAAATTTCACCATTGTCTAAAGCCTTCATAACGGTTTTTATAGCTAATCTATCTACCATTTATATTCCTCCACATTTTTTAAATAATTACCCACCTACATTCTCAAAAGAGATTTTAATTAATTCCTTTACTATTTCTAAATCATTCATTTCTGTTATACTTAATTGAAAGTTTCCAGTACCATAATGACCTATATTAGTTACGTCCCTTCCAACTTCCTTATACTTTTCTAACTCTTTACTTGTTAATTTTAACATTAATACTATCTGTTTTTTATAACACTCTATGCAAACAAAGTTTTTAGCTATCTTATATGCAATATATAACTTTTTAGGTGCTTCTTCTACTTCTCCACTGAGATCAATTGTATAGTCTCTTATTTCTTCTAAAAGTTCTTTTAAAGAAGTAGTTCCTAGTTTATTTGCAATTCGTTCATATGTCCAAATAGGAGTTTCTTTTTCTTTTTCCTCTATACGAACTACTTTATCTTTACATTTATTATTTTCTTTATTAATAAATATCTCCTCAAGATTAAACATTCCGTTTTCAAAGTTTTTATATTTCCATAGTTCTATTGATTTATTCATAACTTTTACAGCATGAAGATCATATTTTTTATATCCTGGGGCAATACAAATAACTCTTATATTACTCCAATCAATATCTATGTATCCAAGCTGTTTGTTAACAGCCATTTGAAAATCTCCTTTATGGTCTTCTAACCAAGAAAGGTAATATAATGATTGATTAAGAAGACTTGAAGATTCTTCTTTTTTGTACTCAATGATAACAGGATTATTATCTTCCGATATAGCTATAGTATCTATCCTTCCTGAATGAATACTTCCAGTATAAAATTCTGAAGATACAAATTTACAATTAAATATTTCTTCTAAATTATTTTCAACTAATTGTTGAAGTTCTCTTTCTAATGGAAAATTCTTTTGTTTTACTACATTAAGAACTCCATTTTCTTGGTTAAATAATGGCATAAGGTCTCCTTTTGTTATTATCTACTTAAAATATAATGTTCATCGATATATTTTAGAACACATTCTTTAACCTTTCGTCTAGATATTATAGTTTTACTATTTTGTTGACTTCAACAAAATGGTCTAAAATAGGATTTTTGTTATTTATACAAACTTTAAACATACTTTATTTTCTTTTCTCCATTAATATCCACAATTTTTTTAATTTTTCTTCATCTAACTTCCCACTATCTAAAATTGTTTTTACATTTCCAAATTTTTTAAATGTATTGTAAATCTTTTTTATTTTTTCCTCTGAAATTGGAGCAAATGTTTTGATTGTTCCCTCTGAAAAGAAGTATCTTCCTTTCTTTTCATATTCATCTTCAATAACTCTCTCTAAAACCCCACAAGCTACAATTGAAGATTCAAACTGAAATAATATCAAAGCTTTCTCTCCATCTGGAAGAGCAATTTTAGTTCCTTCATAGTTATAAAAAATTTTCTCAGTTATTTCTTCTCTTTCATTCATTCTATCTCCAAAAAATTCATCTTGTAGTCTTTCTGGAGTCCAATTTTTAAATTCTTTTTTATTGCTCATTGGTAAAATTTGTATTCTAGTTCTCGTCATTAAATGTTCCATTTCTATTAAATTCATCACTTACTCCTATTTTTATTAGTATCTTTAATTTTATTATCAAGGTGTTGCTATTCTTCCAGAATGAATACTACCAGTATAAAACTCTGAAGCTACAAATTTAAAGATTATCCATATCTATCTTATAACCACAAGCTTTCAATTCTGTACAAACTGCTTGTTGCCAATGTCCATTATTTAACGATGAGTAGACTAATCCACTTATATCATTTGGGGTTTCAATCTCTCCTTTTACTAAAGCATGGACATTTTCGCGTCCTAACTTTGCCATTAAATATCCATGTTCAAAAACAACGTTTTGACGTGCTCTGTCTTTAGCTCTTGTCTTGCCTTTTTCATGATGTCCTCTTCCTTGGTCACATGGTGTGTATAAAACTATCCCATAATGAGCCTCTTTTACATAATGTTCAATCTTTTCTATAATTGTCATACCTGTACTCGCTTGCTCATGTAATATAATAGCCTCTAATCCAATTTTTTCTAGGAATCTCGCTACTTCTAATTTAGTCTCATTATCTCTACCGTGGACAATGAAAACTTTAGTTTTCACATCTTGATCTGAAGTGATTTTTGTTTTTTGTTTTTCTATTTTTGGGGTAGGGATACTTTCTTCAAATTCAAGTGAATTTTGTATTTCCCTAAATTCATTTCTTAAAAATTTTCTTCTTTCAGCATAAGTAGGAAATTCATACTTAATAAATTCCCAATATGTTTTTAAATTTTTATTGACTCTTACCCAACTTGGCATACTATCTTTAAGTTTTGAGCTTCTCAAAAAATAATTTCTTAAATCTATATATTCATTATCTGAAGCTGTTCCTCCTGTCGAATAAGAAATTAATAAATTTATAAAGTACTCAATTTTTTCAAAGTCATTTTTTAAATAATCTATAGTTTTCACTATTTTATCCCTCCTACTATCGAACTTATTTATCCATTTTTAATCAGTATTTTAAAACTAATATCAGTAAGAACCAAATCTTTAAATTTTTGTTTGACATCAATTTCATCTTTTATATTCTTAATTCTATCTCTACCGTTATTTGTTGGACATTTATTTTTAAAATAAGCATTAAATGTAAAATATGTCTTTGTAAAATATATAGAATAATCAATATCTATAAAACTTCTATATTGCTTAAATTTGTCTATTAATGTACTCCACGGCCTTTTCTTCATCTTTTTCTATAGCTATTTCTACAGCTTTTTTAGAAATTTCTAAAAGATGTTGAGATTTTTCTTTTAATACAAATGATTCTTTTATTTTTTCTTCTATTTGAATTTGGATAGGATTTTCTAGGATTGGAATTAAAATTTCAGCAATTTCTGAAGGCTTCCAATGTTTAATTATAGATCCTCCGGCATCTCTTTCACTTTGCATTTTTACAAGCAAACTATTTAATACTAATGTTAAGTATTCAGGAAGAACATCTTCTCTTTTTATAGTTAAATGAAGTATTGCTCCAGAAGTAACTATATTAGTTTCGTCTTTTATATTATAAGCTATACCGATAGTTCCATCTTTTGACAGTAAAATAGTATTTTTTTTAGGTTGTAACTTTTCTAACTGATTACTTACAAATAAATTTTTAGGTAAATGAATATCTGGATTTGAAATCCCATTTTTTGTTAAATTTGAAACTCTAACGAATGGGATACCTGCATCTTGATAAACATCACTTCCAGGTTCTATCGATTTATTAATATTTACTAAATTTATTAATTTATCATAATCTATTTTTTTTATTTTTTCTAAGATATCTTCATATTTAGGTTGATAATACTCACCATCTAACCGCCCACTTATTCCAAAACTTTCACTAAAAGTTTTTATAGCAATGTTTTCTTGTGATGGTTTAAAATCTGATAAATCAAGCTCTTCTAAAAGAATTTCTTCAGCGTGTTTATACAGCATTTCACTGTTTTTTAATTTTTTTAGTGAAATTTTCACTATCTTCTCTATTTTCATTTGAAAATCATCACTTACAATTGGAATTTTAATTTCTTTTAAATCAGTTAAATTCAAACCTTCTTGTATAGCACCCCTTTTTCCTCTCACTAAGAGTTTATGCCCAATTTTAGTATTAAAAAAAGTTGTTAAATAGTATGGATTAATTTTACTTCTTAAAATGGTACTTTTACAACTAAAAATTGCTTTTATATTTTCATCTGTAATTATAGCAACTTTTCCTATTGTTCCAACGACAGTAATGAAAATATCTTCATGTTTAACATGGTAGTGTTTTAATTTATTGAATTGTACTGTTCCTATCTTAGCTTCTGGTTCCTTAAGAAAAAACTTCCCAACATCGAGGCCTCTAATATAATAATTATTCGTATCATTTACATAATTATTTGTCGTAACAGTCGAACCAAAAGGTCCTATTAAAAAATTTCCTAAGTCCGCTAAATATTTATAATCTAATAATTCATTTTCATATTTTAATATTTCTTTTTTGAAATATTCTGCATCTATCCTAAATTCATTATTTAAATTGCTAATTTTAATTTCTACAACTTCCAGTCCATCTAATAAAAATTTATACTTTTCTTTATCAAATGGACTTTCTACTTTCCCGAAAAGCTTAAATTCTCCTTTTTGGCAAATTCATTAAAAGCTTCTGCTATTCCATCTTGTGTAAGTCCATCATGATTAAATAGATCATGGTCTACTATTAGATGGTCATGAAGATCTAATTTGTTAGTTCCGTCTTCATTTTTCACATAAATTTTTTCACCACTATTATCTTTACTTTGTTTTCCCATAGTCGCAAAGAAAACATTATAATCTTCTGTCTTGGGACATAATTTATCATCCCATTTTTGCACTAACAATACTGATGTTTTAGTCCCTGTATGTGGTTTGAATACGTTTCCGTCTAACCCTACTACTCCTAAAATCCTACATTTGTCCGCTATATAATCTCTTATATTTTTATCACTAGAATTATTAAACCTTCCTTGGGGAAGTACTACAGCCATTCTTCCGCCAGCTTTTAGTAAATCAAGATTTCTTTCTATGAATAAAATATCTCTCCCAATTTTTGTTTGATATTTCCCTGTAGATTTCTTTCCTAATTCATATCTATATAGTATTCTACTCTCTTTTATGTCCCCAGCAAATGGAGGGTTTGCCATTACAATATCAAATTCAAATTCTTTATTTTCATTTTTTTTAGTTCTTAATTTTTTTAATTTTCTCCACCCATCAAAATAAGTATCTTGCCATTCTTTATCCTCCGCGGTCTCTTCCCATCTATCAAAATCTATTGAATTCATATTTAAAACGTTAGTGTGTCCATCTCCAGCTATAATATTTAACATTCTTGCAACTCTTACAGTTTTTTTATCAAAATCAATCCCAAATACTTTTTCCTTTACATATTCTAATGCCCTTGGATGCTTATCGTCTGCTGTAAATAAATGAGATTCTTTTATCCCTAGTTCTTTATATATTTTTTTCCAAACTTCAAAAACATTATGAATAGGAAAACCACAACTTCCAGCAGCACTATCAATCATATACTCTTCTTCTTGAGGATTGAGCATTTTTACACACATATCAATTACGTACCTAGGGGTAAAATATTGACCCTTCTCGCCTTTTGAAGTTTTATTCACTAAATATTCGAAAGCATCATCTATTACGTCAAGATTTGAATTAAATAGTTTTACATTTTGTAATGAAGACACACAAACTGCTAAATGAGAAGGACTAAGTTCTAATTGTTCATCATTTTTAAATATACCTTCCCATTTTGTTTTAGCTTTTGAAAAAAGATTTTCTATTTTTTCTTTTAATTCACTATCACTTTCACCATAATTTCTAAATTCTAAGTTTCTTTTTCTATCTCTAGTACTTTTTAATTCATCAAACAATTTTATAAAAATCAATTTAAATACTTCTTCAAAAACATCTACACCAGCATTAGCTAACACTTCGTCTTCCATATCAAGAACAATATTTTTAAGACTCATTCTTTGAGTTTTTAATATATCTTTTTTTATTAAATCTTCAATGGTAAACTTCTCTTTTAATACGTCTTTCAAAGATTTATCAGATGCAGGAATATCAGGGATTGATTCAAAATAATTTGGATCTTTTCTATGATAAAAAAGAGTTTGTTCTCCATTACTCCATATAGCTATTGTCGCTCCAGTAGAATTACAATAGCTTTTTAATTGTTCTTTCCCATCTTTTAATTTTGGTTTTTTTACTTCAATCACAATGTATGGAACCGTTGGCTGTTTTTTATCCATGATTACTATATCTGCTCTTTTCTTTTCTCTGCCAAAATGTACAATATACTCTATTTGCATTCTATCATAAGGATAACCATATTCTTCGTTTAATTTAATTAAAAATAATTGTCTTACGATTTCTTCTGGAGTCAATTTAATATCTTTTTTTCTTACTTTACAAATGATATATGGTGATTCTCCATTTTTTAAAGTCTTCATCTTAATTGAACTTTCTAATCTTTCAATATATTCAGGTTTAAATTGTGTTAGTTTATAGTTTGAATCTTTTAATATTTTATCTATTTTCATTTTTTACTCCTTTTAAATTTTAATTTATATACATTTTGACTCTTATAGTATTATTTATTACTTGAAGTATCTAATTAAAGATTACTTTTTTCTTCTATCAATTCTAATAATATATCTAATTTATTTATATCTAAGAGAGTCTTTGATTGATTAAATACTACTTTTCTAGAAAATACTTCCTCTAAATCTTCACTAGTAATCGGAGTAAATGTTTTGATAGTTCCCTTTGAAAAGAAATATCTTCCTTTTTTTTCCCACACATCTTTAATAACTTTATCCAAGATTCCACAAGCTACAATTTTAGCTCTAAATTGAAATAATATAAGAGCTTTTTCTCCATCTGGGAGTGCGATTCCTTGCCCTTCATAATTATAAAACATCTTTTCAGTTTCTATTTCTCTTTCTTTTAATCTTTCTTAAAAAAAATATTCTTGTAAATCTTCTATATCCCACTCTTTAAATTCTTCTGTAGAACTCATAGGTAAAATTTGTATTCTTGTCCTAGTCATTAAAGATTCTAGTTCTTTTATTTCCATAATTCACTCCTTTTAATTTATCTTTTTATTTACACCATGTCTCCTCATGATATGTTTTTATTACTCTTCCATCACAAATCAGATTTTCCCTTTGGAGTATTACTATCGCTGGAACATCTGGATTAAATGATATTAATTGGATAATATTTTGATTATCTATTAATAATTGTTTTATAAAAGTCTCCTCATTGTATGTAAATACGCAAACTTTTTTATTTAAACCTTTTGGATCTTCACATAACGAAGGATCTACCAGTGCAACTGAACCATCAAATATAGATTTTGCTCCTATTCTCATCATAGAATCTCCATCTACTTTAACTGCAAATCTTCCTGGTGCATAGTCTTCTGCTGGAATAACAAACTCCTCATCTATCATATCTGATAAGTTTATATACCCTGGACCTGCACTTGCTGTTCCATACATTGGAACTGTAGTTTTTTCAGTAGCTACTTTCGATTTAATTTTTTTTACATTTGATGGAATACTTAAATATCCTATATCATTAAATGTTTTAATTACATCAAGGTCATATATTTCACATAGACTTTTTAATAATATTGCATTTGGAACCTTTCTCTCTCCATTTTCTAATCTCTGAACATCACTTTTGCTAATCTTTAGATTTAAATAATCTAATTTTATTTTTACCTGCTCTAATGTTAAATTTTTATTTGAACGACCATTTTTTAATAATTCTCCTAATTTAACCATTTGGTCATTATTTAATTTCATAAAACCACCCCGATTACATTCTATAGCTTTTTAGCTACTTTTGAAAGATAAATAAAAAAAAATGTTGCTTTAAAGCTAAAAAGATAATATACTACATAATAAATAGTCTATTGGCAACAGTTGAAAAGCTAATTAAATATTTATTATAAAATAAAATTATTTAATTAAAAAAAGAGCAGAAAATTCTACTCTTAAAATATTTTTTAAACTCTAAATAGTATGGTTCAATACGTGCCTTGGAAACTCTTATTGAACTGTACCATTGAGACTTTAAATTTATTATTTCTAATATTATTCTGAGTCTTTTTCTGGAATGTACTCAATTAGCTCTGACAAATTGCATTCAAAATAATCGCAAAGTTTTTCTAAAGTTTCAAAATTAACTGATTTAATTTTTTCATGATACATATTTGAAATTGTAGTTCTACTTAATCCTGTTGCATCGGAGACATTTTGAAAATTAACTCTTTTTGTCCCCATTAAAACTGATAAATAAATTTTTATTTTACTCATAAACACTACCTCC
>NZ_JBATVM010000331.1:0-3615 GCF_049671765.1 Psychrilyobacter sp. | reverse complement strand
ACTTCCATGATGTTATCTATACTATAGTTCATAGCTTCTGGAATTCCAGGATTATAGTATAATTTACCACCATATCTAAATGTCCATTTAGGATTCAAGATAGCTGGATGGGTACTCATAGGAGTGTCTTCTTTTTTCATAGTTACCCTATATGGATTAAACCATGCATGAAATTGCAGTCCCCTTCTATGAGATTCCTCTATCATAAATTCTAATGGATCCCAGCCAGGGGATATCCCTTGTTCTCCTGTAAGATACTTTGACCACGGCTCAAATGAAGATGGATAAAAGGTATCAGCAGTAGGTCTAATTTGAACTACCACAGCATTCATATTCATCTCTACCACTTCATCTAATAACTTTATAAACTCCTGTTTTTGAGATTTTTCAGCATCTTTGCCAGTCCCCACAGTTTTAGGCCAATTTATGTTTACAACACTAGCTATCCAAACACCTCTAAATTCTGGTTTTTCTTTTATTATATTTTCTCTTTTATCTACTCCACTACACCCCACTAATATCAGCAGGAATAGTGCACTAAAAACTTTCTTCATTTTTTCTTTCCTCCCTCAATTGCTAAAACTTATATTTCCCCAATTTTTATCTTACTATTCATTACTATTCATTACTATTCATTACTATTCATTACTATAAATATTAGATTTTTTTTAGGAAAAAGTCAAATCTAAATAAAATTTATATCTGTAAAAAAGTAAATTTGCACCTAGATAATTATAATTTCCTAGACAATAAAAAAAAGATTTGAAATGTTCTCAAATCCTTAAAAATCTTAATACTCATCCCAACGTTTCCCTTCTAAACCAAAAGGTGCTTCTCTTTTAGCATTTATAGATATACTATAATCATCACCATTTGTCTGAAAGTTTCCATCACCGAGCATACTTCCTCCTTTTTTTTTCACAAGTTCGACGGTTCCACCATAAATAACATTACCATCAATACTTCCTTTACTACCACCTATTTTTGGTCTTGTATGCCCATCTGAGGCATATATTAGTTCAATAATTTTACTCTCTAGCCGTGGTTTTATAATTCCATCAAAATCTACTGTTACAGTAGCTTCATCGCTCATCATTAATTTTTCTAGAATAACTATTTCAGTAGTTGTCCTTATAACCCCTAGTGCTGCTATTACTTTTGTATTTTTAGCTTTTGCTAGCTGTTCTCTTAATTTTGGTACTAATGTTGTTGCTAGTATACCTATTATTGCAATAACCACTAACAATTCAATCAAAGTAAACCCTTTCTTTAATTTATTCATAATATCACTCCCAAACACTTTTTTTATAATCTATAGATAATTTAATTCGTTTATGCATAATTTAATTTATATACACAAAATTTAATTAATTTTAATAAAATTATACATGAATTCCTATTAAAATGCAAAGAAATCAAATAAAAAATAGTAATATATTGATATTTATCGCCTATAAATTTAAACAATTAAATATTTTTACAGTTAATCATTAAGTTATTTTCCTAGATAATTTTTATGACAATTTATTATTTTAATCTTGATTTCTAATCTAAAATTTTTATTATATATATTTCTAGCATTTTTTAAATTTATAATTTCCTAGATAATAAAAAAGGATTTGAAATATTCTCAAATCCTTAAAAAGCTTAATAATCTCCCCAACTTTTTCCTTCTAAACCATAAGTTCTACCCATGTTGCCCTGTAAATTTATCCTATAATCCTCACCAGTTGTACTAAATGTACCCTGACTCATCACCTGTGAAGCAGTTCCCGATCCTTTGGCCATAAGAAAAACAATTCCACCAAAAAGATTATCAGTCTTTTTGGCGAAATTCATAAAATTCAAAACTTAAGGCTTTTTTCAATTTAGTTCTAGAACTTAATATTATATAAATACAAAAATATATCCCAAAATTTAGACAGCCCTCTTTTTAAAAATTACTTATTTTGAAAATACCATTTTTCTCATCTTTGATCCAACTGCTTCGATTTTAGAATCAGAATATTTAGCTCTTTCTTCATTCATAAATTTATATCCATTTTCAGTTTCATCTATAAAGTTTTTGGCAAATTTTCCACTTTGAATATCCCCTAAAACTTCTCTCATAGTTTCACGAGTTTTATCTGTAATAATTTTCTTTCCAGTAATATAGTCACCATATTCAGCAGTATTTGAGATTGAATCTCTCATCTTAGCAAATCCTTTTTCATATACCATATCTATAATTAACTTCATCTCATGTACACATTCAAAATATGCAACTTCTGGGTTATATCCTGCTTCTACTAGAGTATCAAATCCAGATTGCATAAGTTCTGTTACTCCTCCACATAATACTGCTTGTTCTCCAAATAGATCTGTTTCAGTTTCCTCTTGGAATGTAGTTTCTATTACTCCTACTTTTCTTCCTACACCATTTGCCCAAGCATATGCTATTTCTTTCGTATCTCCACTTACATCATTGTGTACCGCTATTAAACATGGAACACCGTGTCCACCTTCAAATATCTCTCTTACCATATGTCCTGGCCCTTTAGGAGCTACCATAAATACATTTGTACCTTTTTTAGGTGTAATTCTTTCATAATGAATATTAAATCCATGTGCAAATCCTAAATAAGCTCCTTCTTTTAAATTTTCTTCAATTTCAGTTCTATATAATTCTGGTTGAGATTCGTCTGGAGCTAAGATCATTATTACATCTGCACCCTTTACTGCCTCACCAATTGTTGCTACTTTTACACCACTATTTTCAGCTTTTTCCCATGATTTTGATCCTTTTCTAAGACCTACAGTTACATCCATTCCTAAATCATGAAGGTTTAATGCATGTGCATGTCCTTGACTTCCATACCCTACTACCGTTAATTTTTTACCTTCTAAAGCTTTTAATTCTTTCATTTGTTTCTACCTCCTAAAGTTTAATTATCTCTGTTCTATGCATAGCACTTATTCCGGTTCTAGTTACTTCTAATATTCCAAATTTATCCATTACACCTATCAATCCTTCTACTTTATTTGAATCTCCAGTAATCTCTATAATAAGAGCCTCGTGGGAAAGATCTATAATTTTAGCTCTATAAATATCGACTATATTTGTTATTTCTATCCTTGTTTTAGAGTCAGACTTAACTTTTATTAGTGCTAATTCTCTTTTTACTACCTTTTCATCATCCAAAATTTCTACTTTTTTTACATCTATAAGTTTAGCTACTTGTTTTCTAACTTGCTCAACATATTCTTTATTCCCAATAACGGTGATTGTTATCCTAAAATATTCCTTGTCTTCACATACTCCACAAGTTATTCCATCTATATTAAATCCTCTTTTAGAAAATAATCCCGTAACTTTAGACATTATTCCCGGTTTATCTCTCATCATCATTAAAATTTGACATTTTTTCATAACTCCTCCTTAGATAAAATCATCTCGTCTACTGATTTTCCTCCTGGTATCATAGGGAACACATTTTCTTCCTTGGATACGATACAATTAACTAGAGATGATCTCTTTATAGAAAATATTTCTCCCAAAAGTTTATCTAGCTCTTTAGGAGTTTCTGCAGCGTTGGAATTTATCCCATATGCCTGACCAAGCATTACAAAATCAGG
>NZ_JBATVM010000330.1:0-12102 GCF_049671765.1 Psychrilyobacter sp. | reverse complement strand
TTCGAATCCTATTGTTCCGACCATTTCAATTAAATATACCAAGATACGCGGGAATAGCTCAGTTGGTAGAGCGTCAGCCTTCCAAGCTGAATGTCGCCAGTTCGAACCTGGTTTCCCGCTCCAAAATGTGGTGGTTGTAGTTCAGTTGGTAGAGCGCCAGTTTGTGGTACTGGTTGTCGCGGGTTCGAGTCCCGTCAGCCACCCCAACATTTTAAAAAACTTTATACTTATGCGCCACTAGCTCAGCTGGTAGAGCACTCGACTTTTAATCGAGTTGTCACAGGTTCAAACCCTGTGTGGCGCACCATCCATACGCGGGGGTGGCGGAATTGGCAGACGCGCTAGACTTAGGATCTAGTGTCTTCGACGTGGGGGTTCAAGTCCCCCCCTCCGCACCATATTAAAGTTTTAAACTCTAGAATTTATTCTAGGGTTTTTTTATTTAGAAAAATCTGCCTTTTGTTATAAGATTAAAACTTTATCTAGGAGATGAAAAAAATGAGAAATATAAAACTTATCTATCAGTATGATGGAAGTGATTTTTTTGGATTTCAAAGACAACCAGATAGACGAACTGTACAAGGGGAACTCGAATCAGGGTTATATAAGATAATAAAAGAAAGGATAAACTTGATAAGTTCAGGAAGAACTGATAGAGGAGTCCATGCACTAGAACAAGTTTCTAACTTTATTACGGATTCTAAAATACCAGCAAATAGACTGGTTTACGCTCTTGATAATATTACTCCTAAAGATATTAAAATATTAAAGGTAGAAGATGTTGATATTGAGTTTCATTCTAGGTTCTCTGCTAAAACAAGAGCATATGAATTTATATTGACTTCTAAAAGAAGTGTATTTGAAACTAGATACCTAACCGAGATCAAAGAAAATATGGATACAGACAAATTATACGATATAATGAAAGTATTTTTAGGTAAACATAATTTTGACGGATTTAGAATGACTGATTGTGGTGGTAAGAATCCTGTAAGGGAGATTTTTGAAATAAAGTGCTATAGGAAGGGTAATAATAAAATTGGGATCTATATAAAAGGAAATGCTTTTTTAAAGACACAGATCAGAATAATGCTAGGAAGTTCTATAGCGGTTTATTTTAAAGAAAGGCCTTTTGATTATTTGTTAAAAAAATTAGAAAATCCTGATCCTAAAAGTGAAAAAATAGTTATAGATGGATCGGGTTTATATCTGTATGAGGTAAATTATTAGTTGTTAGTTATTTTAGGGGGATAAAAATGAAATTCTTAGAGATACATGCAAAAGATAAAAAATATATAGAGCAGATAATAGAGGTTGAAAAAGAAGCTTTTGGAGTAAGTGGTGGGGTAGATGAATGGATTTTGAAACCTATTATTCGTTATGGGAAAGTATTTATATTAGTTATAGAAGAAGAGGTCATAGGGATAGCTGAATATATTAGAGATTTTCATGGTGATGAGGTATTTCTATATGGCTTTTCTATAAAAAAAAAATACAGAAAATGTGGTTATGGTAAAAAACTTTTAGAAGAGTCTATAAAAGTATTTAGAGAAAATAAAATAAAAAAAATAGGGCTAACAGTTTCTTTGGAAAATCAAGAAGCTATAGAATTATATAAAAAAATAGGATTCAAGATGGAAGACATGTTAAAGGATGAATATGGAAAAGGTGTAGATAGACTTTATTTCGGAAAGGAAATATAGTGAAAAAATCATTTGTTGACAAAACAATAAAAATATAATAAAATTATATGTGAAATGATTACAATTTTTTAAGTGAAAGAGGAGGTAAAAATGAAATTAAATATAGAAAAAATAAGTTCATATTTAAAAAGTCATGATATAAGACCATCTTATCAGAGGATGAAAATTTTTGAATACTTAATAGTGAATAAAAACCATCCTACAATAGATATGATGTATAAGAGTCTTGCTCCAGAAATACCAACTTTATCTAAAACTACAGTTTATAATACATTAAATTTATTCGTAGAAAAGAAGATTGCTATAGTAATATTAGTAGAAGAAAATGAAACTAGGTATGACGCTGATACAAGTATACATGGACATTTTAAATGTGATGAATGTGGAGAAGTTAGTGATTTAAAACTAGGAATGGAAAAAATAAATATTCCTGAACTTGATAATTTTCAAATAAATGAGCATCATCTTTATTTTAAAGGGGTATGTAATGTGTGTTTAGAGAAAAAAAAATAATATTGGTAGAACACTGAAAAATAATTCGTCATTTTTAATGGGGGGTTATTTTTATTATTTATAAAAAGATGAAAGAAGGAAAAAAAAAAGAGGTTGGTATAGAAAGAAGTGCTTAAAAAAATATTTTGTTTTAAGAAATATGATTTTCTTAAGGTTATATTTGATTTAAATTTGGGAGGAAAAAAATGGCAATGAATAAAAACATGTTAGAAATTTTAAATGAGCAAATTAATAAAGAGATGTATTCTGCACAGTTGTATTTATCAATGAATGCTTATCTTAATTCTAAAAATTTACCAGGATTTGCGAACTATATGAGAGTACAGTATCAAGAGGAAACATCCCATGCATTAAAACTCTTTGATTATTTACTAGAAAGAGGAGAGAGGGCCGTGTTGGCTGAAGTAGGAGCTGTAAAAATAGAATGGGAAGGTCCTATAGATGTATTTGAAGATACATATAAACATGAACAATTTATAACGGAATCTATAAATGAGGTTTTAGGAATAGCCCATGAAGTAAAAGATTATGCTACTATAAATATGCTTCAATGGTATATAAATGAACAAGTAGAAGAGGAAGCGCATGTATCTTCTGTATTAGAGCAATTGAAAATGGTAGAAGGCAAAGGAACGGGTCTATTTATGTTAGATAGAGAGATGCAAAATAGAGTATTTATAGATTCTACACAAGAAAAAATTTAAATTAGTTTGATACTATCTTTATATATTATTGACTTTAATATACGATTATTAATCGTAATAGGAGGAATTTGTTTATGACAATTAAAGGTACTGAAACAGAAAAAAATTTACTAAAATCTTTTGCAGGAGAGTCACAAGCTACCAATAGATACAAGTTGTATGCTAAGCAAGCTAAAAAAGAGGGGTATGAGCAAATTTCAGCAATTTTCTCAGAAACAGCAGATAATGAAATTCAACATGCTAAAAGATTTTTTAGGTTTTTAGAAGGAGGAAACTTAGAAATCACAGCTATTTATCCGACAAACCAAGTGGGAACTACTGAAGAAAACTTAAAAAATGCAGCAGGTGGAGAAAATGAAGAATGGACGGAGCTATATCCTCATTTTGCAGAAGTTGCCGAAAAAGAAGGTTTTGCGGAAGTTTCTGTGGCTTATAGGTATATAGCGGCGGTAGAAAAAGAACATGAAGCTAGATATTTAAAATTACTAGCAAATTTAGAAGATAATAGTATATTTAATAAGAAAAGTGTAGTCAGATGGAAGTGTAGAAATTGTGGATTCGTACATGAAGGAGAAAAA
Source organism: Psychrilyobacter sp. (assembly GCF_049671765.1). Taxonomy (NCBI): domain Bacteria; kingdom Fusobacteriati; phylum Fusobacteriota; class Fusobacteriia; order Fusobacteriales; family Fusobacteriaceae; genus Psychrilyobacter; species Psychrilyobacter sp. The sequence continues at coordinate 8,604 of NZ_JBATVM010000330.1, read as the reverse complement.
GCATTAGAATTGTGCCCTGCATGTCTTCATCCCCAAAGTTATTTTGAAGTTAAAGAAAATAATTATTAGGAAAAATTTAAATTATAGAGTAATATGATAAGAGCAACTTATAGCTTAAAAAACTAGGAGGAATATATATGGATAAATGGTTATGTATAGTATGTGGTTATGTGTATGACCCAGAAATGGGGGATACTGATTCAGGGGTAGCTCCAGGAACAAAGTGGGAAGATGTACCGGAAGATTGGATTTGTCCTCTATGTGCAGTAGGGAAAGACCAATTTGAAAAAATGTAAAAATAGAAATACCTGCAAATTTGCAGGTATTTTTTATTTTAAAATAATCTAATTATAAACTGAAGTTTTATAACGTTTTAAAATCGTAAATAATGTTTTGTAGGCAAACAGTACATTTTAAAGTGGAAGTGTGTCTAAAAACTGAATTTTATTAAAAAAACGTTCGGAAAAGGGTTGACTTTTTAAAAAATGTTTAGTATACTTATATTAGTTCAAGGGAAACTTTGGACATCCATGTAGAGCTTAAGCCCCCCTTTTAAGACTATATGTGTCAATTGAATTATTGATAAAAAAAGCTTGCACTTGGTAAGTTTTTTTTATTTGTAATTTATTTGTAGCCCTATCTCAAATTTTGAGGTAGGGCTTTTTTGTGATAGACTAAAAAAAAGCATAAGGAGAGATAAGATGAGATTTGATTATCAATTTGCTGTTAAAGAATATAAAAATGTTAAAATATACATAGAGAAACACGGTTATAGGTGTGAAATGACCGGGAGTTTGAGAAGAAAAAAGAAAGATGTAGGAGATATTGATATAGTTGTGGGAAATCAACTCTCTCTTTCTGATTCTCTCTCTTTGTCAAAGAAAGAGGAAGTTAAATTAGAAAAAAAAGAACGTTTAAAAGAGTTAGAGACGGAGGTATTGGAAATAATTTCTAAATATAATCAGGTTAAAAGACGGATAAATTATTATGAGTTTTTATTAGAGAGTGGAATATCTATTCACATGATCCCCGAAATATCAAAACACTTTAACTATACCCTGTGGCATTCTACAGGACCTAAACCTCATGTAAAATTGATAAAAAAGATATATGATAAAAAGGATATAAAGATAAGTATGGAAAATATAATTGAAAATCAAATATATGAAGATATAGATTTAGAATATTTTCAACCAAAGGATCGTTGGGAGTTAGTTTAGGAGAATTAAAAAATAAAAACTGGCTAATAGCCACTAAAAGGAAGGCGAAATTATGACTAAAAAACAAAAAATTAAAAAAATAATAGCTATACTTCATGAAAAATTTGGAAACCCAGAGTGTGCATTAAAATACGAGACTCCTTTTGAATTATTAGTAGCTGTAAGTCTATCGGCTCAATGTACCGATAAGAGGGTAAATATAGTGACTGAGGAGATGTTTCGAAAAAAAGGTATAAACACCCCAAAGCAGTTTGCAAAGATGGAACTAGAAGAAATAGAAACTTTGGTCAAGAGTACAGGTTTTTATAAAAATAAAGCCAAAAATATAAAGAAGACTAGCGAAATATTATTAGAGGAGTATAATGGAGAAGTTCCTAAAGAAATGAATAAATTAGTAGCGTTAGCAGGTGTGGGAAGAAAAACGGCAAACGTTGTTAGAGGAGAGGTCTGGGGATTAGCTGAAGGAATAACTGTAGATACTCATGTAAAGAGGTTGATGAACTTAATAGGAATTGTAAAGGGAGATAATCCTATAATTATCGAAAGAGAGTTAATGGAACTAGTCCCTAAAGAATATTGGATAGATATATCTCATTATTTAATCTTACAAGGAAGAGATGCGTGTGTGGCTAGAAGACCTCAATGTAACCGATGTGAAATAAATATTTTTTGTAATTTTGGAAGAAAAAAACTAAAAAAAGAGGCTAAAAATAATAGTTGACCACGAATAGGACAATAATACTAAGGCTTTAAAAGTTTCGATTATCAAACCTTTGGAACACCAAGGATTATGTTGACATAAAAACTAAAGAATGGTAATATAGGGTATATAAATAAGGGGTGAAGGAATGAAGAGAGTTTATTTAGATAATAACGCTACAACAAAAACAGATGAAAAAGTATTGGAAGCTATGTTACCTTATTTTTGTGAGGTATATGGAAATGCTCACAGTATGCATAGTTTTGGACAAAAATCAGGAAAAGCTTTAGATTTAGCTAGAGAAACAATTTCAGATATATTAAAGATAGAAAAAACTGAATTAATTTTTACTGGAACAGGGGTAGAAAGTAATAACTTAGCCATAAGAGGTATAGCAAGAGCTTACAAAAGAAGAGGTAATCACATAATTACAAGTGCTATTGAACATCCAGGTGCTAAAAATACATGTCAAGATCTAGAGAGAGAGGGATTTGAAGTATCTTACATACCTGTAGATAAAAATGGTGTAGTAATAGTAGAAGAGTTAAAAAAAGCTATTAGGAAGGAAACAATCTTAGTTACTCTTATGCATGCTAATAACGAAACAGGAGTAGTGCAACCAATAGAGGAAATATCTAAGATAACTCGTGCAAATAAAATTGTATTTCATACAGATGCTGTTCAAACGGTCGGAAAGATACCTGTATATCCTAAGGAATTAGGAGTAGATTTGATGAGTTTTTCAGGTCATAAATTTAATGGTCCTAAAGGAACGGCTGGACTGTTTGTTAAAAATGGAATCAGACTAGGAAAAGTTATTACAGGTGGAGGTCAAGAAAGAAAGATTAGACCTGGAACAACTAACCTAGCAGGAGTAGTAGGAATGGCTAAGGCATTGGAGTTAGCTACTGCAAATATGGAAGAAAAGATAAAAAAAGAAGAAGAATTAAGATCGTTCTTTGAAACAGAGATGGTTATAAGAATTCCAGAGATTAAAATAAATGGGAAGGAAGCGGTTAGGCTTCCGGGAACTTCAAGTATTAGTTTTAAGCACTTAGAAGGAGAATCGATCCTATTGGGGTTAGATTATAAAGGAATAGCTGTTAGTTCTGGATCAGCATGTTCTTCAGATGACCTGCAGGCTTCCCATGTGTTGTTAGCAATGGGGATAGAGGTTGTAGATGCCCACGGGACTATTAGATTCTCATTGGGGAAATTTAATACTCATGAAGATATAGAATATGTAATAGAGGAAGCTCCTAAAGTGATAGAGAAATTAAGAATGATTTCACCGCTTTGGAATGAATTTAAACTTGAAAAATAAATTAAAAAATGGGGAGTGACGATAGATGGAATATACAAAAAAAGTAATGGATCATTTCATGAATCCTAGGAATGTTGGAGTAATTGAAAATCCTGATGGATATGGGAAAATAGGAAGTCCGTCATGTGGAGATATGATGGAAATCTTCTTAAAGATAGAAGACGGAATAATCAAAGATGTAAAATTTAGAACATTTGGATGTGCCTCAGCCATCGCATCATCATCTGTAACTACAGAGATGATTTTAAATAAAAGTGTAGAGGAAGCGTTACAGGTAACAAATAAAGCAGTTGTAGAAGCTTTAGATGGCTTACCAGCAGCAAAAGTACATTGTTCTGTATTAGCTGAAGAGGCTATAAAAGCAGCAATAGAAGATTATATATCTAAAAAATAATGATTTTATTTGGGGATAGGAAACTATCCCTTTTTTATTTGATGTATGTTATAATACTCTAATCTAAAAAAGTGTATTAATCATTAAATTATGAGGAAAAAAGGGTGACGTGAATAAGATGAAAAAAATTGTTATAGGGATATATTTAATTATAGGGATATTGAGTTTTGGGCAAGAAGAAAGATTTACAGCAAAATTATTAGGAACAGCAGATGGTAAAATAATAAATAGTATTAATGGAGAAAAAATCTGTCCATTAGCTTCTGTAACTAAGATGATGACTATACTGGTTACTTATGATGCTATATCTAAAGGTGAAATAACTATGAACGATATGGTAGACATTCCAGAAGAGGCAAGAAAAGTTGGTGGAAGTAGAATATGGATGACTGTAGAAGATAGGCTTAGTGTGAGAGATTTACTTAAAGCAACGGCGATCTATTCTGCTAATAACGCAGCATATTCTTTGGCTTACTATGTAGCAAATGGAGATTTAAACGAATTTGTAAAGAGAATGAATGAAAAAGCAGAGTCTTTAGGAATGATAAATACTAGCTATTACACTCCGGCAGGTTTGCCCCCTCATATGACAGGAACAGCGATGGATGTATCTACGGTAAATGATATCTATAAATTATCTATAGAATTACTAAAAAATGATGATTATATGAAGATTGCTTCTATGAAGGAAGCTGGGATAAGAAATGGCCAGCAGAGGTTTAAGAGTAGAAATAAATTATTGGGAATAGATGGTATCTATGGAATGAAGACTGGACATCATAGTTTGGCAGGGTACAATATTTCTATAGTTTCTAAAAAGAATAATTTAAATATGCTAGAGATTGTATTTGGTTCTCCAGATGAAAAAACTCGTGATACAGTTGTATTAGAGGATTTAGATAAATTTCATAATGATTATGGTTATATAGATCTTTTGGTTCAAGGAGAAAAACTGGGAACACTAAAGGTTAAAGATGGTATAGAATCGGAAGTTAGTTTTTATGCTGAGAATAACTATAGTAAATTATTAGCTAAAAGTATAAAGATAGAAAAACTAGTGACTATAAAAAAAAATATGAAAGCTCCTGTTGAAGCAGGGACTGTAGTAGGAGAGTATAAAATTTTAATAGATGGGAAAACTTATCTAAAAAATGAACTAAAAATCGATCATTCAATTGAACGAATGGGTTTTTTTCAAAGAATATTTAATTGAAAAATATAAAAGAGATAGAATATAAATATGGGATTAATTAATTAATTAATTTAAGTAAGAAAAAAATAACTTATAGTAAAATATATAGAAAAGGAATCTTTGGATTCCTTTTTATATTATTATGTTATAATAGATATTAGTAGTAAATATAAATTAAAGTTGAAAAGAAGGAGAAACAATGAAAAAATATATAATTGAACCAGAATATCATGGTTATAAAGTTGGAGATTATTTAAAGGAAGTTTTAGGTTATTCTAGTAGAAGTATGAGGAAGATTGATATCTTTTTGAATGGGAAAAAAGTAAAACCTAATAAAAAAGTGAGAAAATTAAATAGGTTATTGGTAAAAGAACATAATAAAGGAACAAACATAGAACCTATCCAGATGGATTTGGATATAGTGTATGAGGACAAAAACCTGATTATCTTAAATAAGGAACCTTATTTGATAGTACATCCCACTAAAAAAAAGGTAGATAGAACTCTAGCTCATGGAATAATATATTATATGAAAGAAAAGACTGGTGAAATTACGGTCCCAAGATTTTATAATAGATTAGATATGAATACCTCTGGGATAATAGTGGTAGCTAAAAATGGTTTTTCCCAGGCATTTTTACAAAATAAAGAGAAAGCTGTTGTAAAGAAATACTACCAAACAATAGTTAAAGGAATAGTTAAAGAAAATGAGTTTGTTATAGAGGAGTCAATTGGCCGTGTAGGAGATTCGTTAAAAAGAGAATTACTATCAATAGAGGACGGAGGTCAAAGTGCAAAGACAGGAGTAAAGGTTTTAAAGAGAATGGATGATCAAAACTTAACCCTTCTAGAGGTTGAGCTATTTACAGGAAGGACTCACCAAATTAGGGTTCATTTATCAACAATGGGGCATCCAATATTAGGAGATGAGCTCTATGGAGGGAAAGTTAACGGTGTTAAAAGGCAACTTCTACATGCTTATAAATTAATTTTTACTAATCCAGATACAAGGAAAGAAGAAACTGTAACAACAACTTTGCCTGATGATATGGAGCAAATTGTGAAAGGGAGGGTGATAGGGTAAAAATAGACCAAGAATTGTTGCAAAATTAATACTCATGTTCCGTTGACAAACTCTAGAAATTTACGATATATTTATAGTGTAAAATAAAAAAATCTCAGGAGGAATAAACTATGGCAGCAGTAAAGATAGCGATAAATGGATTTGGTAGAATTGGAAGATTAGCATTCAGATTAATGGCAGATAACCCTGAATTTGAAGTAGTAGCAATAAACGACTTAACGGATCCTAGAACTTTAGCTTACTTATTAAAGTTTGATACAGCTCAAGGAAGATTCAAAATGGATTCAATTGAAGCTACAGAAAATGGAATAGTAGTAGATGGGAAAGAAATTAAAATATACTCTGAAAGAAATGCAGCAGACTTACCTTGGAAAGCATTAGATGTAGATGTAGTATTAGAATGTACTGGATTCTATGTATCTAAAGAAAAGTCTCAAGCACATATAGATGCAGGAGCTAAAAAAGTAGTTATCTCTGCACCAGCAGCGGGAGATCTTAAAACAATCGTATTCAACGTAAACGATGAAGTATTAACTGGAGAAGAAACAATCATATCTGGAGCTTCTTGTACAACTAACTGTTTAGCACCGGTTGTAAACGTATTAAACAAAGAATTTGGATTAGTAAAAGGTTTCATGACAACTATCCATGCATATACAAATGACCAAAACATCTTAGACGCACCTCATCCAAAAGACATAAACGCAAGAAGAGGAAGAGCGGGAGCAGCTAACATGGTACCTACATCTACAGGAGCAGCAGTAGCAGTAGGAAAAGTATTACCTGAATTATTAGGGAAATTAGATGGTGGAGCAGTAAGAGTTCCAACCGTTACAGGATCTTGTGTTGACTTAGTAGTAGAGTTAGAGAAGAACGTAACTGTTGAAGAAATCAATGCAGCTATGAAAGCAGCATCAAACGAAACTTTAGGATATACTGAAGAGCCAATCGTATCTTCTGATTGTATCGGAATCGAATTCGGATCTTGGTTTGACGCTCAATCTACAAAAGTAATGACTGTAGATGGAAAGCAATTAGTAAAAATCTTAACTTGGTATGACAATGAGATGTCTTATACAGCTCAATTAATAAGAACTTGTAAGAAATTTGCTCAATTAGCAAAGTAATTATATAATAGAATAAATAGAATAGCGGGAGCATTTGTTTCCGTTATTTTTTTAAAATAAAATACTCTCTCCTTAGTTATCGTTTTTCGATTAACGAATATTAAAATTAATTTTAAATGTTATAAAGAAAACTATCGTAATTGCTTCGAGCTCTACGCTGGTTTCTTTTGAGAAGTCGATATTTGTAAATTTAAGATTTGACAAACTTAATTTCAATAATCAATGGAAATACTATAAAAAGGAAGAGTGATTCTTGGAGGTATTTAAAAATGGCAAAAAAAATAGTAAATGAATTAGAATTAAATGGTAAAAAAGTGTTGATGAGAGTAGATTTTAACGTTCCTATGAAGGATGGAAAAATCACAAACGATAATAGAATAGCTGCAGCAACTGATACAATTAAATATGTATTAGAGCAAGGTGGAAAAGTTATAGCTTTTTCTCATTTAGGAAGAGTTAAAACAGAGGAAGATAAAGCTGGAAAATCAATGGCACCAATAGCTGTAAGACTATCTGAATTATTAGGTAAGGAAGTTAAGTTTGTAGCTGAAACTAGAGGAGCAGAATTAGAAGCTGCAGTAGCAGAATTAAAAGATGGAGAGATAATGATGTTTGAAAACACTAGATTTGAAGACATCGATGGTAAGAAAGAATCTAAGAATGATCCTGAATTAGGAAAATATTGGGCTTCTTTAGGAGACGTTTTTATAAACGATGCATTTGGAACTGCTCATAGAGCGCATGCTTCAAACGTAGGAATAGCTTCAAACGTAAAAGAATCAGCAGCAGGATTCTTAATGGAAAAAGAAATCAAATTTATTGGTGGAGTAGTAGACGCACCACAAAAACCATTAGTAGCTATCTTAGGTGGAGCAAAAGTTTCTGATAAAATCTCTGTAATTAAAAACTTAATTCCAAAAGCTGATAAAATAATCATCGGTGGAGGAATGATGTTTACTTTCTTAAAAGCGAAAGGATTAAATATCGGATCTTCATTATGTGAAGAAGATAGATTAGACCTTGCGAAAGAATTAATGGAATTAGCAGGAGATAAATTAATCTTACCTTTAGATACTATCACTTCAAAAGAATTCTCAAATGATGCAGGGCACCAAATTGTATCTGTAAATGAAATTCCTGAAGGGGAAATGGGGTTAGATATCGGACCTAAATCAGTAGAATTATTCAAAGATGCTTTAGCAGGAGCTAAGACGGTAGTATGGAATGGACCAATGGGTGTATTCGAAATGTCTAATTTCGCTAAAGGAACAATCGGAGTTTGTGAAGCAATCGCTAATTTAGATGGGGCTATCACTATTATAGGTGGAGGAGACTCTGCAACAGCAGCAATCGATTTAGGATTTGCTGATAAATTTACACATATATCTACAGGTGGGGGAGCTTCACTTGAGTATTTAGAAGGAAAAGTTTTACCAGGAATAGATTCTATAGCTAGTCACTGTGGTAACTGTAACTGTGGAAAATAATTAAATAGAAAGACTTAGAGGAGGAGAAATCTTCCTCTTTTTTATATTTATTTTTATGTTTAGACCACTCTTCCTG
>NZ_JBATVM010000329.1:0-2461 GCF_049671765.1 Psychrilyobacter sp. | reverse complement strand
TCTATAAATTAAACATTATGAATAGACTATAACTCATTTTTTAGTTATTCATATTTAAAAATTTTGTATTTTTTTATAAAAGTAAGAATATAAACCCCAAAAATAAAAGTTACTAAAAACCCTTTTTTTATAGCCTAAAAAAAGATCTATCTCATTTCCCAAACATTTAACTTTTTAAAAAATAAATTTAATCTCAAATATTCTTCTGATTTAAATATTTGTTTTTTTTTTTTAGTATTTTTAACTTTATTTTAGTAATTCATACTTTATAGGGTGTTAAAGTACTTGAAAATGTTATATACTTTAAACTGAAGTATTTTAAGATAGAGGCTAACATAAATAATAAAAATATGATCTAATGCCATGAGGATTTATATAAAAGGAGAGTATACAAGATGGAAAATGATGTATTTAAAAAAGAAATTCAACAATTAATATTAAAAAAGGATTATACAAATAAAAAATTAAAAGAAAAAATAAAAATGATTTTTGAGAAAAATAATTTTGAAACTATTCAATATCTATATAATATTTCTACTGGAAACGGTACTTTTGCTAGCTTTGTAGGAGAAATATTTTTAGAAAAAAAAGATTATATTAACGCATATAAATATTTTAAACTTTCAACAAGAAATGATAATTTTATAGGTATGTTACATTTAGCCAATCTTTATGAACGAGGATTAGGAGTAGAGAAAGATATAAAAAAAGCTATCTATATTCTAAAATTTTTAGAAACTAAAATAGAACATTCTAAAGTTTATTTTAAAATAGGTTATTTTTATGAAATGGGATTAGGTGTTGAAAAGAATTGTGAAAAAGCTATAAATTATTATAAAAGAGCTCTAGAAAGTGGAGATAAATTATCTGCTTATAATTTAGGGATGTTATTTTTAAAAAAAGGGAATAAAGAAGTTGCATTAAAATATTTAAAACGTGCAGAAGAATTCGGATATATTCAGGCATTAAACTCTCTAGGGAGGTTTTATGAGGAAGAAAAAAATTATGAATTAGCTATCGATTATTATGAAAAAGCAGCTGAACAAAATAGTGGGAATGCTTTTTTAAACTTAGGTTTTATTTATGAAAAAGGAAAAGGAGTAGAAAAAAATATAGATCAAGCAAAAATTTATTATGAAAAAGCTATTGAACAAGGTAATTATAAAGCTAAAGAAGTTTTATCGTATTTGGAAGGAACAGACAACAAACAATTAAATTCACTACTTATAGATTATGAAAAAAATAAAAGTAATATGAATTATTTATTTGTTTTAGGTACGGCTTATTTAAATACTAAAAATTATAAAAAAGCAATCGAATATTATAAAAGATCGCTAGGGCTAGGTTGTGAAAGAGCTAAACTACAATTAGCAAAAGCATATTTTTTTAATAAAGATTATGAAGAAGCTATGGAGCTATATCACGAGTTAGAAGATACCAAGAATCCTATAATTTATAATTCATTAGCAAAAATCTATACATATTGGGAAGACTATAATGCTGCATTATATTGTATTCAACAATCTTTAAAAACATCTGATGATGATAGAACAAAAGTTTTATTAATAGAAATTTATATAAAGATGAGAGACTATATAAAAGCATTTGAAATCTTTAGAACAATTAACGTAATGACATCTAAATTAAAAGTATTAGAAATAGGTGTGTGTATAAATTTAAAGGAATACGAAAAAGCAATAGAATTAATTAATAAAGAAATTCATCAAAAATCAAATGATTGGGCATATAAACCAAGACTAATGCTGAATAAAGCATTTTGTTATTTAAAATTAAATGATTTCAAAAAATCAAAAGAAATATATGAAAATATTATGGAATTTTCTGATAAGCTGTCACAGCCATACATAGAGTCAGAAAAAAGAATAACTTATTTAAATATAGTGAAACTAAAAACAGAACTAAAAAGCGAAGAAGAGGTTTGGGTAGAAAAAGAAATTGAAAATATTGAAGAAAAGTTATTAATTGATGAAAGCATAAAAACAGAACTGTTAGATAATAAAATTACAGAAGAAGAAATAATAACTGAAAAAATTAAAGAAGAAAACTCTGAGAATTTATTAAAACAAGTTGTAGATGAAATCATTGATATTAAAACTGAAAAAGAAAATTTTAAAAGGTTGGAATTAATTACAGAAGGAAAAATTGAAAAAAGCAAATCAAATGATGTTATTTTTTATGCTGTAGGTGGTGGAGATGAAATAGGAGCAAGTTCTTATTATTTAGAGATTGATGGAAAGAAATTTTTAATAGATTCAGGTTTGCGTATTAATCCAAATGAATTTGGTGAAAATTATCCAAGATTTAGTAATTTAGGGGTCTATCCCGAATTACGTGTACATTCAATTCCTAACTACTAGAGGAGAGCTGTTAAAACGGCTCTTTTTTTACATATATTTTTCTACTTGTTCTGGATAAATTATCACTAACATTCTTAATATTT
>NZ_JBATVM010000328.1:0-6786 GCF_049671765.1 Psychrilyobacter sp. | reverse complement strand
CCAAATCAAAAAGTGTTAGTAGAATTTAAAGTAAATGCAAACTATAGTTCGAGTATGTTACCAGGAGCATTAATAAAAAATACAGCAAAAGTAAGTTATGGAGGGACAGAAAATCTTTCAAATGAAGCTAAACTTCCTATTCAAAATTTTACCGCTACAGATCTAGATATAAAACTGGAGGTTAAAGACCTAGGAGGAAATGGGACTGTTAAAGGTGACGGAATAGTTGAGGATGGAGAGGAAGCAGAATATACTATCTCTATAAAGAACCCAACACCAGTAAATGCTCTAAATGTAATGGTATCAGATGATTATAAGCATTTATATTTGTATAAAACTGATTCATATAAATATGTTTCATCTGACGGAAAAAAATTAACCGGAAAGGACTTGAAAGAAGGAGTAATTTTACCTGAAATAAAGGCAGGAAAAACGATAAAGTTGAAATTTATAGTAGGATTTAGCTACGAAGGAAAGAATGTAGATCAAGATGATATTATCTCAAATAAAGCATATCTTTCACTTCAAGAAGTCATACCTGTAAGGAGATCAAGAAGATTTTTTGCACCTATAAATAAATTAAGAGCATTAGTTGCACCTGTAAATAAAACTTCTAATAAAGTAGTTCTTAATGTTGCAAAACCTACGTATGATCTTTCAAAGGTAATAAGAAATAAGAAAGCTGAATTTTATCCAGGAGATGTAGTAGTTTATGATATAACTCTAAAAAATACTTCTAAAGTTATTGGTAAAAACATTAAAATAGAGGATAAAGTAAGTGGAATTAAGGCTTTTGAAAGTTGGACATGGGAACAAGGAATATCAAAAGCACCACAAATACTCCTCAAAACAGGTTTGAAAAAAGATCTATCAGAGAGTGGAATAGAACTCCTAGCAGGAGCAAGTAAAACATATACTGTAGTCGGAAGACTTAAAGATACTATTTCAAAGGGAGATATAAAAAATACTGTAAAAGCAGGAGAAAATTTAGAAATCCAAGCTAAAGCAACTCTTAAAGTAGCAAATGCTCAGATAAAGGTAACCAAGATAGCTAAGAAAAAATGGGTTTCGATAGGAGATTTGATCAGCTATAAGATAACAGTTCAAAACTTATCAGGAACTAAAGTATCAGTAATTAAAAATTTAAGTTTAAAAGATATAATGCCTTCAGGATTTAAATTTGCCGAAGGATCTGGAAAAGTAGATGGAAAAGATGCTGTTGTAGATCTTAAAGGGAAAACCATTTATTTTAATGATTTAGAACTTAGAGGAGATAAAAAAATTGAAATAACTTATATTTTGAGAATCGGAACAGGAGTTAAACCTGGATCTTATAAAAATAAAGCATGGATAGAAAATATTTCTGGAAAAACCTTATCTAATATAGGTGAAGCCAGTGTAGAAGTTATGAATGACCCATTATTTAATAGTACAGTAATAATTGGGAAAGTATTTCATGATAGAAATGGTAATGGTTGGCAAGACAATGCTAATGCCTATGATATAAGGGTTCAAACTCTTTCTTCTCCAGATAATTATTTAGATGGTTCTATAAAAAAAGGAGATGAAGAATGGAGAACTTCTCCAGATTCTAAAGAATTACTTCTAGGAAACCTTGATGGGAAGGGAGATGAAAGTGATAAGTCTCAAAAGGTAATCTTAAGACGAAGAATAAAAGATCCTAAAAAAATAGGAGATCTTTTGATTGAATCAAAAGATGGATCAAATATCACTTTAAAATCTACAGGTGAGGTTCTAAGAAACCATAGTGGAAATAGAAATCTTACAGGTGTTGACTTAAAAGTAGTCAGAAGAATAATTAAAGATCCTAAATATAGGGAAGAGCTTAAGCAAGTTAAGAGTTTTAAAAAAGTAAGAATAGAAAACTTTATAGAACCTATATATTTTGATTCAGCATATGCAGCTATAAGAAATAGTGAAAATGAAAAATTAAAACAATATATGGAAAAATTAAGTGATAAAAAGAACCTTAAATTAGTAATTGTAGGTTATAGTGACTCTCAAAGACTTTCTAAAAAAGCAAGTTATAAAAATAACCACGAATTGTCTCTAGCAAGGGCAAACACCTTGAAAGACTATCTTTCAATGAAATTAGATCTTTCAGAAGAGATGTTTGCTGTAGAGGGAAAAGGGGCTAATAATCCTAAAGGAAGTAATAGGACTAGTATTGGAAGACAGCTTAATAGAAGAACAGAGATAGTTATAGAATATGATGAGGAAGTTATGAAACAAATACCTTTAAAGATCGATGAAAGTGATTATTTTGAAGAGGTGGAAATAAGAAATGATGGAATTTTAGAAGAAGGAATTCCAGGAGTAAGACTTGCTACAGTAGAAGGGTTAGTAATTGAAACTGATCAGTTTGGAAGATATCATGTAGACGGAATTGATGATATATCAGACAGGGGTAAAAACTTTATTATTAAAGTAGATAAAGTTACTCTCCCTTCAGAAACAGAGTTTACTACAGAAAATCCAAGAGTAAAAACTCTTACAAAGGTCATGGAAAAGTTTAATTTTGGAGTGAAAATTCCAAAAGCCAAAAGAAGAGTTAAAGAAAAAGAGATAAAAGTAAGAGTTGGTAGTGTATTCTTTCTAACTGATAAATGGAATGTAAGAGAGGATCAGATCGATAACCTTAAGAAGATATCATCGCTCCTTACTGAGTATAGGGGTGGAGTTATAGTGATAGAAGGAAATACTGATAGCCGGGCAACAAATAAATACAATGAGGTTCTGGCATTAAAAAGAGCCAAATCTATTGGGAAAGAGTTGGAAAAATTAATGGAGAAAGATATGATTTCTAATGTAAAAATTGTTACAGACCTCTCTGGAGGTGGAAGATAATGAATAAAAAAAGAATTTTTATAGTTATAATCTTTCTTATGTTATTAGGAGTAAATGCTTTAGGAGAAAAACTGGTTTCTATACAGGGAGATTTTGAGGAATCTCCCGTTGAAAAGCAAATTCCTTATAGTGTGGAATTGATATCTAATGGTGAGGAGAAGCCAGTGATAGAAAACGATACTTTTAAAGGAATGAAGCAGAACAGAAGAACAGACGTAATATATAGAAATAGGATAAAGCTTGAAAATAACAAGGGTCTTTTATGGGCAGTTGTAGATCCAGTGACAATATCTCCTAAATTGAATATTACTTCTGAAAGGGGAGAAATAGTTTCTGGGATGGAAAGTTGGTTTAAAATTTATACCAACTACAGTCAGTTTATAAAAAAATGGGAAATAGAAATATACAAAAGAGGTGAAGCTAACCCTACTGTAAATATCAAAGGAACTGACATTGATTTTTCTAAAAAAATCTTATGGACTCCTACTAAGGAATTTCTTCCAAGGGATGTTATTGAATATAGGGTTAGAGTTTGGGATGATCAAGGTAATTTTGATGAAACTTCATTGAAATCTATGGACGTTGTTACAAAAGAAAGGTTGGATAAAAATACTAAATTAGATGAAAAAGGTAAGAGGCAAAAAGAGGGTGGAGAGATTTATGGAAGAAGTTCTCTGATCATTCATAATATTCCTTTAGATGCTGCTAAGGTAAGATTTTATGGTCGTGATTTTGACGAAGATATGAAACTTTATCTAGGAAAAAAAGAAATTCCCATTGATAAAAATGGAAAATTTGCCTTTGAAGAACATTTTTCTCCAGGAGCCCATATTTTGGATCTTAGTATTATTGAAAAAGAAGAAGTTTTCCATTATCCATTAGAGATAGAGGTCCCTAATAAATATAATTTTATTGTGGGAATTGCCGATGTAAAAGGTGGGAAGTATGACGTCTCTGGAAATGATGCAATTCTTTCAAAAGACTATCATTATGATGAATCCTTCTATACTGATGGAAGAGTGGCTTTTTATTCTAAAAATAGATATAAAAAATATCTTCTTACTGCTCATATGGACACTAGAGAAGATGAGTTAAAAAATATATTTAGCAATTTGGATGAAAGAGATAATAGAAGTGTCTTTAGGGACATGCAAAGAGACATGTATTACACAACTTATGGGGATGAATCTACAACTTATAGTGATGTAAATACCCAAGGAAAACTTTATCTAAAATTAGAGTGGGATAAAAATAGCTTTACATGGGGAAATTATAATACTGGATTTACAGGAACTGAATTTGCTAACTACAATAGGAGTCTTTATGGTGCAAAATTAGATTTGAGAAGTAGAAAGAGTACCTCGTGGGGAGAAGATAAAAATAGTTTAAAAGCATTTATCTCTCAGCCGGGAACAATCTTTGCCCATGATTCATTTTTAGGAACAGGGGGAAGTCTTTACTACCTAAAACATACAGATATGGTAGTAGGTAGTGAAAAAATCTGGATAGAAATAAAAGATAAAAAAACTGGAATGGTAGTAAAAAATCTCTATCTTGCAGGTGGAGAAGATTATGAAATAGATTATTTCCAAGGAAGGATAATTCTTTCAAAACCTCTTATGCAAATAGTAGGAAATGGACAGGATGCTTCTGTAATAAAAGGCGATCCTTTAGACGGGAAGGAAGCCTACTTAAGAACCGATTATGAATTTTATTCTACAGGAATAGTTGATGATGATCTTTCAGGTGGAATAAGAGGCGGAACTTGGATTAATGAAGGTATTTATACTGGGGGAACTTACGTACAGGGAAATGATAATGATTTAGATTATACCCTTAAGGAAGCCGACATTATCTTTAGAAAAACTAAAGATACTTTTTTGAGATTAGAAATAGCAGAAAGTGAAGGACGAGAATCTGGCAGTAAATTTTATTCTGATGATGGCGGACTTTCTTTTAGAGAGATCAAAGAAAATCAAAAAAATCAAAATGGAAAAGCATATTCATTAAAGGCAAAATCTAGATTATCAGATCTGAATCAAAAATTCAGTGAGGATGTGCTTGCTGAAGGTTGGTACAGAAAAAAAGAAAAAGGATTTTCAACTTCAAGTCTCGAAGATGATAGGGAAGAAGTGAATTTTGGAGCTAACACTAGTTATCAGTATTCTAAAAAATTAAAATGGAAACTTTATTATGATCATTCAGAAGCTATTACCAATGAAAAAGAAGAGAAAGTTAATTTAGGAGTTGCAGCTTACTATAGAAATAAAAAACTTCTTCTTAGTTCAGAACTTAAGGGAAATCATGAAGGGGATAAAAATAAAAATGGAGATGGATTTCTTGGCGGAATCAGGGGAGAATATTTCTTTACTCCTTCCACTTCTCTATATACAGCTCTTCAAGGAACTCTCTATAAAGATGGAGAGTATGAAACAAATGATATGATAACTCTAGGTGGAAAAACAAAGTTAGGAGATAAACTGAGTCTTAATTTAGAGTCAAGCAAGGGGTCTAGAGGAGATTCTACTCAAGCTGGATTAGACTATTCATTTGGGCAAAATCATGATATGTATGTAAATTACCTTTTATCTGAAGATCAAGGTGAGAGGAGTAAAAGTATCACATTTGGAGAAAAAGCTAAATTAGGTGAAAGATATAATGTTTATCATGAAAATCAATTTGTTAATAGTAGTTCTGATGGAAGCGGATTAATCCAAAGTTATGGACTTGATTTTGACGCTACAGATAAACTTAGAACAGGAATCTCCTACCAACAGGGAGATCTCGACAAAGAAAATGATGTAATAAGAAGACGTAGTATGAGTCTTTATTCATCTTATGATGCTAGAGTAATATTTTTAAGAAACAAATTAGAATACAGAAGAGATAAAGGAAAAAAAGAAAAGAAACATCAATGGCTCACAGCAAATAGATTAAAGTATGTATTTAACAATGAATGGACTCTTCAAGGTAAGGGTAATCTATCTTATACAGAAGATGAAATTTCTAATAAAAATGATGCAAGATTTGCTGAACTAAGTGTTGGTGTGGCATACAGGCCTATATGGAGTGACAGACTAAATATAATAAGTAAATATACTTATTTATATGATCTTCCTAGTGAAGGTCAAGATGACTCTATCAATGATGAAAAATCACATATTTTTTCCATGGAAGAGATATATGATCTTAATGAAAAATGGAGTTTAGGAGGAAAAGTAGCCTATAAAAAATCAATGGTTAGAGGGGGAAGAGACCAGGGAGATTGGTTTAGTAACTCTACGGAACTCTATGCTGTAAAAACCCTTTATCACATAATTAGAAAATGGGATCTTATGGGAGAGCATCACTGGCTTATATCTAGAGATGCAGAAGATATGTCGCAAGGGTATCTTGTTTCTGTTCAATACCATGTTAATAATAATATGAAGGTAGGAGTAGGATATAACTTTACTTCTTTTGATGATGATCTTACAAAGAGAGATTATGATGCAAAGGGATGGTTTATAAATTTTATAGGAAAACTATAAAAAATAATTTAATATTACATCCAAACAAAAATGAGGAGCTTAGCTCCTCATTTTTCATATTTAAATTATTCTTCTTCTGTCTTTAATGAGAATCTTCCTAAATTATCTATTATTTCAAATATCAAAATAGCAGCTAGTTTAGATGTGATATTTCCAGAATCATACCTTGGAGATACTTCGGCTATATCAAAGGTGACTGTTTTCCCAGTGCTTGCAATATGTCTTATGAGTACCCTTCCAGAGTTTGGATGGATACCAAAAGGCTGAGGAGCACTGACTCCAGGAGCATACGCAGACGAAAAGACGTCTGTGCAAACACTTACATATATATCGTCATTTTCCGCTATAAACATATTTAATTTATATTTTACTTCTAATTCCTAATAGC
>NZ_JBATVM010000327.1:0-1659 GCF_049671765.1 Psychrilyobacter sp. | reverse complement strand
CTCAATAACATAGAAAAAGTGATGTGGAAGTTAGGGGTGGAAATAGAATGATCTTCTAAGACCCTCTTCCTTCTTATGGGATTCTACGAGTATTAAAACCAAGTTTACTTAAAACTTGATTTTAAATGTAGACCCTCGTAGGGAGAAACCGAAGTAGAGAATGAGAACAGTAATTATAAGATAATGGTCCCTCGCCCTATGAGGGAGAGGGTGTCCATTAGGACCGGAGAGGGTAAGATTGAAGAAAACAGGAGGAGTTAAAGTTGAAAAAAATAATGATGTTATTTTTATTAGTGAGTTTTATGTGTTTCGGAGAAGAGAAAATAGAACCCAAGAAATCGTACGAAGTTATTCAGAGGGAAGAAATTGATTTTTTGAAAACTCAGTTGATAAGATCAAATAATAAGATAGATGATTTGAGTGAAAAGATTGAGGAGTTAGAAGATAAAGGAGAGAATAATTTAGGATTAACTTATAATGTGGATCAGATCTATCAAAACTCTGTGCAGTATTATGATAGTGCACTTACAGACACAAAATGGTTAATTGAAAGAGTTGGAGTTATAGTATCTATTTTATTGACTGCTCTATTAGGTTCTACATGGTATATAAAGAATAATAATGACAAAAAATTAAAAGAGGAAAAAGAAGAGGTAACCAAAGAATTAGACAAAAGAATGGAAAGAATGTTGACAGAGAATGCAGAGTTGAAAAAAAAGGCAGTGGAACAAGAAAAAGAGGTGGAAAGAAAAACTTTAAAATTGTATGAAACTATAGAACAGACAAATAAAGAAATGGATGAAAAGCTAAAAGAAGTTGAATATAATACTGAATTTGCAATAGCAATTAATAGAAGTAAAAATGAGGATAAAATTGAGGAGTTGAAAAAACTAGTTAAAAAATATCCTAAGAAGGCTGAAATTTATTTTGAATTAGGTATTTATTTACTAAATGAAAAAAAATATGAAGAAGCAATACCGAACTTTAATAAAATAAATGAATTAGAACCTAAAAAAAATCGTGGATATGCCTTTTTAGGTCTTGCATATGAATTATGGGGAGATAGTAAAAAAGAAAAAAATTGTATAGGAGCAAAAAAACATTTTGAAGAGGCAATTAAAAATTATAAAGAAAAAATTAAATTAAATCCCAAATCTATAATGTACAAAGAAAGTCTGGAAGAAGTAGAACAAAAATTAAAAGAATTGGAAGGGAAATAGACCCTCTTCCTTTTTATGGGATTCTACGAGTATTAAAATCAAGTTTACTTAAAACTTGATTTTAAATGTAGACCCTCGTAGGGAGAAATTGAAGTAGAATAGAATAGGTCCCTCGCCCTATGAGGGAGAGGGTGTCCGCTAGGACCGGAGAGGGTAAGGTTAGGAGAGTAAGAAAAACCTAACTCTTCCTTCTTATGGTCTCCCTTCGCTAAGGAAACCAAAGTAAGATAGGTAGAAAAAACTATCGAAAGGGGTATGATATGTACAAAAAATTATACAACAAAATAGAAACTTTAGATATAAAGGGTGTAGGAGAAAAAACTATAGTTTCTTTAAAAAATTTAGGAATAAATACCATCATGGATTTGATATGTTTTTTCCCTCGAACCTATGAGGATAGGTCTAATATAAAAAAAATAGGTGATATCAGATCGGAAGA
>NZ_JBATVM010000326.1:0-2937 GCF_049671765.1 Psychrilyobacter sp. | reverse complement strand
ATATTAGGAGGAGTAAAATGTCAGCAGATGTAATAGATTATGAAATTAAAGGTGAAGGAATTCAATTAGTGGAGATAGAGTTAGATCCTAGAGAAGGGGTCAGAGCAGAAGCAGGAGCTATGACTTATATGGAAGATGGGATAGATATGCAGACAAAAAATAAGGGTGGACTCTTTGGTGGGTTTAAGAGAATGATAACTGGAGAAAGCTTCTTTATAACAACATTTTTAAATGAGGGGAATAGAAAATCAAAAGTTGGATTTTCTGCACCATACCCAGGGCAAATAATTCCTATAGATCTAAAAAAATTCAATGGAGAATTTTTATGTCAGAAAGACTCTTATCTATGTTCAGCTAATGGAATAGATATAGATGTGGCTTTTACTAAAAAATTAGGAGCAGGATTCTTTGGCGGTGAAGGATTTATCCTTCAAAAACTAAAAGGAGATGGGATGGCATTTATCCATGCTGGTGGAACTATAATTAAAAAAAAATTAGCTCGAGGAGAAACTCTTAGAGTAGATACAGGATGTGTTGTAGGATTTGAATCGAGCGTAAACTATGATATCAAATTTGTAGGTGGGTTTAAAAATGCTATGTTTGGTAAAGAAGGATTATTTTTAGCCACTTTACAGGGACCAGGAACTGCATATATACAATCTATGCCAATATCAAAACTAGCTGAAAGACTAAGTGCAGCAGTAGGAAGCAATAGAGGCCAAAGTAACACTGGTGGAGATATGCTTGCAGGAGGAATTGCAGGTGGAATATTAGGTAGTATGTTTGGTGGAGACAATGACTGATTTTGATATAAAAAGGACTAAAGCTGTTATTGATATTGGAACTAATTCATGTAGACTATTTATTGCAAATGTAAAAAATGGAAAGATTATAGATAAAACATTAAAGTTAATGGAAATAACAAGGTTAGGGCAAAATGTAGATAAAACAAGGGTCTTAAGTCAGGATGCTATGGATAGAACTATAGAAACATTGAAATTTTATAGAAAAAAAATAGATGAATATGGTGTGAAGGAGGTAAAAGTTACTGCAACTTCAGCTACCCGAGATTCTAAGAATAGAGAGGAATTTATCTCTAGAGTAAAGGCCGAAGCAAACCTTGATATCCATTGTATTACAGGAGAAGAAGAGGGAAAACTTAGTTTTTCTGGAGCGGTATCTGAATTTGATGAAAAAATTATGGTTTTTGATATAGGTGGGGGAAGTACCGAATTTATCTTAGGAGATAAAAATAATATTGAATATATAGAAAGTTTTAATGTCGGGGCAGTAAGGGTAGGAGAAAAATTCTTTAAGGAAAAAGTTGATCTTTTAAATGGTAAAATTTGGGTAAAAGAAACTTTGAAAAAACTATCTAAATACAAAGATCAGTCATTTAAATTAGTAGGAGTAGCAGGGACTGTTACAACTCATGTTAGTGTACTCTTACAAATGGAGGAGTATGATACCCACAGGGTTCATATGTATAAGCTGACAAAAAAAGAAATATTAAAAAATCTAGACAAGTTTTTAAAATTATCATTAAAAGAAAGAAAAAAAATAGTTGGTTTACATCCAAAGAGAGCCGAAGTGATTATCCCAGGAACTTATTTGCTATTATGGATAATGGAGGTTTTAGAAAGAGATGAAATTATAGTTTCAGATTCAGATATCTTAGAAGGGATGATGATTAATGAGCAGTAAATATATTGTTTATGGTTGTCTACAGGGAGTTGGGATTGAGGATTTTAAAATTTTATAGAAATAGTTTTAATTAAAAAAATGCTCCTAATTTAGGAGCATTTTTGTTAGATTATAAAATTATAAAATTTAATGTCATGATACTTTTTATAGTAAAATATTCTTTCTAAGAATTTGAATTTTTTCTAAACTAGACTCTGTTAGATTGTAGATTTTTTGTATTTCTGAAATATCTTCATTGAGTAGGAGTAAAAATGTTAAGACAAAAGAACAACTAGAATTAACCACATAATTTATTTTTTTCAAGGTATTTTTATCCAATATATTCAATATAATATCTATGTTTTTATAGATACTATTAACTAATTCTTCAATATAAATAACTCTATTTTTATTGAATTGAAGCGCAAACTTAATTAAACTTTTCTCTAAATGTTCCTCTTTTGCTATTTCAAAATTATTGAAATGAAATACTCCTAATTTTTTGCATATAGAACGAATAAATCTATCATTATATTTTAAATAAAAATTGATGCTAGAAAGGTCCAAACGAAGGCTATATTCTTTTTCATTAAATCTATCTTTATAAAAATTTTCAATTACTTGAACATCATGCTTAATAGAATCAAATTCATCATCGATACTTTCTAACATAGCACTAATCCGAAATAATTTTCTTTGGACTTTATTTGGAATATTAGCAAGAGTTTTATACCTTAGTTGATGATCAATTTGAGCCCAAATATGCTGTAAAGCAGTTCTTATCTGTACTTCGAATTTGAAATCAGTGCATCCATAAAGGTTTTTTTGGCTAGATTTACATTTGCAAATATAGTGTAGAGAGAGATATCCCATCTCATTATATTTTAAACTTTGAAGTTTATTTGCAGAATTCTTATAATCAATCTTGAAATTTTCTTTGAGAAGCTTTAAAATACCATCAAGATCTTCCCTATAATATGTGATTATACGTATACCTAAGATATCAGTCATCTCTTCTAATGGATTTTGGTATTTATTTTTTTTTATTTCTAATTTTCTTTTGAAACTATCTAGACTTTTGACACGAGCTTCTGTCTTTACATAGAATATATTATTGTCTTTTAGAATCCTTTCAACTTTTTGCTGCAGATGAAATATAAAAATTTCATATTCTTGCATATTATCTTGGAACTCTTCAACCCAGTGGTTAATATCATCCATCTTATCTCCTTTTGTTAGTACATAGATATGGTG
>NZ_JBATVM010000325.1:0-4675 GCF_049671765.1 Psychrilyobacter sp. | reverse complement strand
TGCCAGTAGTCTTTGATATTAAATGGCGGATTAGCCATTATATAATCCATCTTCTTTGTAGAATGTTGGTTATTTGTAAAGGTATCGGCAGGTTCCTTTCCAAGATCTACCTCTATCCCTCTGATCGCCAAGTTCATCTTACATAGTTTCCATGTAGTACCGTTACTCTCTTGACCAAATATAGATATATCTCCTAATCTCCCTTGGTGGTTTTCCACAAATTTCTCAGATTGTACGAACATTCCACCTGATCCACAAGCAGGGTCATATACTCTTCCACTTGTAGGCTCCAGACAAGATACTATAGTTTTTACTATGGATTCAGGAGTATAGAATTGTCCTCCATTTTTTCCCTCTGAGTTAGCAAATTTCCCTAAGAAAAATTCATATACTTGCCCTAATACATCTTCATTTTTATTATCTTTTGAATGTAAGTTAATATTTCCAATCATATCTATTAATTCACCTAATTTCCCCTTATCTAAATTAGGATTTGCAAATACTTTATAAAGTACATTTTTTAATTGAGCATTCTCTTTTTCTATTGCAAACATTGCTTCATCAATAGTTACACCAATTTCAGCTTTTTTTGCATCTTTAACTATCTCAGCCCATCTAGCAGATTGAGGCACCCAGAATATATTTTCAGATGTGTATTCATCTCTATCTTCGCTTAATTCTCCTTTATCTAGTCCATCTGCTATCTCTTCTTCTGTAAGTTCTTGATATTTCAACTCAAATTTATCAGATATATATTTTAAAAACACCAGTCCTAAAACTACATATTTATATTCTGCTGGGTCCATATTATTTCTTAATTTATCACATGATTTCCAAAGTACATCTTGGAAATTTTCTTTTTCTTTTTCCATTATCATTTTCTCCTCGTTGTTCTTAATTTATTTAAACTTTCTCCTACAGAAAATCGTCCACCACTCTACTTACTATAACTTTTCCAAGGATATAAAACTTATCTTTATCCTCTACTCTAATTTCTGGATAATTCTTATTAAAAGCTTCTAAAACTGGATTTTTTCCACCTACTTTAAACTTTCTTATAATACATTCTCCATTGTATGAAAAAAGACCAAGGTTATCTACTATTAATGGGCTATCCATTTCTGCTAAAACCTGAGATCCTTCACCTATTTTTTTTTCTTCAATGATCCCTGAATCCATAGAGTCATCATTCATCAGTACAGCAACGAATGGTTCATTATAATTACTATTTTCAAAATAAAATATTGTATAAGTTCCAACTACTTCACCATAAATAAGGGCTCCATCAATTACTTTTACATCTTCATATAATGGAATATCTTCCGTTTTTAAAATTTTAATTTGTTTGAAATTAGAACCGTTCATTTTAACCTCCACTATATTAGATAAAACTATTTCGTTTTTACGGTTTTGCCATTATCCAAATAACTTTCCCGCATATATTAAATTCATTTTCTTCTCTCACTTCTCTTGGAGGATATTCTAAGTTATCTGAATATAAAAAACTTTTTCCATCAAAGGATTTATATCTTTTAACTAAAGGTTCGTCATCATAAATAAATACACCAATTTCATTATGACCTACCTCTGCATTTAATTTAATTAAGACACTACTTCCATTCTCTAATGTTGGCTCCATACTATCCCCATGAACATTTACGATTACGCAACCTTTAGCCATTCTTTTGGGTAAAGAAACATATTCTACAGGTTCTGGATTAGGTTCCAGACCATCTTGACATCCTGCTGATACAGAATCATAAACAGGTACATTTATCATTTCTTCAAATATGATCGGTCCAATATTAGACTTATCACTTCTACTGTTTTTATTTAAAGCTTCTAATTTATCTTTTATTCTCTTTGGTAATATTTCTTCATCTACAAGTTCAAAAAACTTTTCCTCTTCAGAACTAGTCATATGTAACGCTTCAGAAAGTTTTTTTAATATTTTTTCAGAAGGTGGGTTTTTAGATTTTCCTGTTTCAATCATTGAAATATATGATCCTGTTACACCTATTTTATTTGCTAATCCTCTAGTTGAAAGTCCAACTTCTTCTCGTTTTTTCTTTAAAAATTTATTATAATTCATAACCAACCTCCTAACAGTAATAATAGTATATTTAATGTGTTATGTTAAGCTTTTATTTGACGTTTTTAAAAAAACTGCTAAGTATATACTTGACACAATAAAAATGATGTTGTATTATTCAAGTGTAAAGTAAATACTTACCACTCCGAGGAGGGAAAAATGAAATATATTGTTGAAAAAAAGAAAATTGCTATGGAAATAAAAAAAGCTTTGAGAATGAAAAAAATGTCTCAATCAAAATTGGCTAAAGAACTAGGTATTACTAGGTCTTCTGTATCTATGACACTAAATAATCTCGAAGTTGGGAAAGCAATAACATTGAATACTTTACTAAAATATTCAAAGGTTTTAGAGATAAGTTTTACAATAACTGCCAAATAAATATTTACTTAACAGTATATTAGAATTTATAAATTTTATTTAATAACAGGAGGTTAAAATGGAAATTTCAAATGCTACGGTTATAAAAAGCGTCTTCAGAAATAAAGAGAAGATAAAAAAGAATGAATTTATAAAGAAAGTAAAAAAGCTGACCTATGATCTCGGGGAGAAGCAAAAGAAATTATTTTAAGGGAGGGAAAATGACTAAAATTGGATGGGTTATTTTTTTAAGTATTTTTCTAAAACTACTAGGAATTATCAAAGCAAGTTGGATGATCACGTTATTTCCTTTATGGTGCTCTATTGCTATGAGTTTTATTAAAGAAGTTTTAAAAAATAAAAAATAGTAGAAATCAAAATATCATAACTAGGAGGTAACACATGGCTAGACCAGATTCAGCTCTATCCTTAGAGCTAGAAAGAAGCATGAATATGCAAGTAAGAATAGGAACTTTTGAAGAACATCTGAGACATGCAGGAGTAATAGATGATTTGGATGATGAGAGAAGGATAAAGAGTTTTAATCTAAACAAATGGAATGAAGATATGCAAAAATCATTTACCAAAACTAGATCTAAGATCCTAAAGCTAAAAGATCTTCCATCTATGAAAAAAGCCCTGGAAGATTTAGATAAAAAGATAAATGAATTCAATGATACATACCTTGAAAAAAGAAAACAAATAGACGCTTTAGAGGTCCAGTATGAAGCTTTGGATGATGATGTGAGAATATGGCTCCTAGAATATTCGGTTGGATGTCGTGAGAAACTAAAAATAGAAAATTCTAATATTGAAAAGAAACTTATAAAAGAAAATCTGACAAAAAAAATAAGAAGGTAGATTAATCTACCCTCTTATAGATGCCTCCGCCACATTCTGGACAACCAGGTAATTTCTCATTGTCACTTTCTATGATTAGTTCTAATTGACACATTAAACATATATAAGTTCCTATACCTGGCTTTTCACCTGCTACATACATAGGTTTCACCTCCTAAAAAAAATGCTTATTTTAGTATACTTCAAAACTTAGAAAATCATTTAAAAAAATTAAAAAAAATTAAGGAGACCCGATTATGAACTTTAAAAATATTTTACAAAATACACTATCCCAAGAAGCCACATTAATGGTTAATAAAAAATTGATGGCTAAATATGGCGTAGAGTTAGCATCTCTTATAGCTTATCTAATCGATCAAGAGAGGTATCACGAAGGAGAAGAGTTCTATTGTCACGATACATCAATCAAGCTATATACAGGAATTAATATCGATAGGATCTCTACTATAAAAAAACTAGGAGTAGAAAAAAACTTATTTAAAATTGAAAGAAAAGGAATGCCAATATCTAGTTATTACTATATCAATCACAAAGCGATCTTAGAAGAAATATCAAGTGATGATAGTGTAAGTGATTTGGCTTATGGTAGAGAAGTTGGAAATATAGAACTTACTAGAGAAAGTATCATAAAAATGAGTAGAGATAACATCAGACTTTTAAGTAGAAAATTAGGAGTTAAATACAGTGGTAAAGATAAAAAATCACTTTTAGTTACCAATCTTATTGACTTCCTACAGTTACCGGAAAATCCTGTCACTAATGACGGGGAAATCCCGTCACTAGTGACCGATATATCCGTAACCAGTGACGGCTATATCCCGCTAAATAAAGAAACTAAGAACCTAGAAACAAAGAATAAAGAAACAGTAGTAGCAATAGAAAAGCAAAATCCTGCTGCTGCCCCTGAAGATAATTTTTTTAAAGATCTAAAAGACCTACTCATAGAAAATAATTTTAAAAACTATAATTCTCAAACACTAAAAAATATTAAAAATTATTCAAATGGATCTCTAGAAGATATTAAAAAAGTAATTGAATTTATGAAATTAAAAAATAAATCTATAAATTCTAAGATCTTAGTAGCAATTTTAAAAGATGGCGATCACAAGGTAGTAGAGCCAGTAGATATAAAAAAAGTTACCAAAGCTGATAAATTAGCCCATATGTTAAAAATTATTACTCAGGATGAAATTGATGATCTATGCGATCGAATATCTGAGGAAGAAGAGTTTGGAGAATATAAACAGCTAGAAAAAGCCCAAGAAAACATAGTAAATATTCGATTAGAAAAAATATTATGTGATAGATACAATAGGCTTCAAAGGGGGAATTAATGAATAAAATTATGACACCTAATAACTT
>NZ_JBATVM010000324.1:0-3246 GCF_049671765.1 Psychrilyobacter sp. | reverse complement strand
GAATCAAACTATTGAAATTATAGAAGAGAAACTAGAGGAAATAAATAAATTTTTAATCGATTTTGATAAAAAAAATACAAGAGTAATATTTACAGGTGCAGGAACTTCCGAATTTGTAGGAAATAGTATCGTAGACTACTTAAATAAAAAAAGTGAATTTAAAATAGAAAGTATAGCTACTACAGATATAGTCTCTAATCCAGAGCTTTACCTAAATAAAGATGAAACTATTATTTTGGTCTCTTGTGCAAGGTCTGGAAATAGCCCTGAAAGTGTAGCTACTGTAAATTTAGCAGATAATTTAGTTAAAAATATTTTTCATATCTTTCTGACTTGTAATGAGGAAGGACATCTTGCAAAATACTCTGAAAACAAAAAAAATATATTGTTGATCTTAATGCCTGAAAAATCTAATGATAAAGGTTTTGCAATGACCGGAAGTTTTACATGTATGTCTCTTGCAGGAATCTGCTTATTTAGTTTAGAAGAAATCGAAGCATTAAAAAATAATATCATAGCAATATCTTCAACAGTCGAAAAAAAATTCTCAGATATATTTGAAATTATGAATAAAATTACAGATACAGAAACTAAAAGGATAGTTTGTTTAGGAGACGGTACTCTAAAAGGAACTGCGCAAGAAGCTTCATTAAAAATCCTTGAACTATCTTCTGGATATGTATCAGTTAATTTTGATTCCTCATTAGGATTCAGACACGGACCAAAATCAGTAATAACAGATGAAACTTTAATTGTAATGTTTATGTCTAACAATAACTACACAAGGAAATATCAATTAGATCTATTGAATGAATTAAAAAAAGATGGAGGAGAGAAAAAAGTATTAGTTATAGACAATCAATTAAATTCAGAAATTGAACCTAATTCCGACCATTACTTTACATATTCTAATGAAAAGATGAGTGAATTGAATGATGTCTTCTCTGGTTTTGGATATATTTATATTATTCAAATATATGCTTTTTTAAAGGCATTAAAATTAGACATAAATCCCGATAATCCATGTCCAACTGGTGAAGTGAATAGAGTAGTTCAAGGAGTTATTTTACACGATTACAAAAATTAATTTATCTGGCCAAAATTAAAATCAATTTAAATATATAGTAGGGTTACAAGATCCTAAAAAACTAGGAGGAAGTTATGTTATTTTCAGTAAAACAAATGTTACTTGATGCACAAAAAGGAAGATATGCAGTACCTGCATTTAACGTACATAATTTAGAAACAATTCAAACCGTCGTGGAAGCAGCAGTAGAATTAAACTCACCAGTCATCGTGGCTGCGACTCCAGGAACTATGAAATATGCTGGAGAGGATTTTTTTATAAAAATAGTAGAACATTGTGCCAATAAATATGATATTCCTATTGCTATGCATCTAGATCACCATGAAGATATCGATGCCATCAAAAGAGCTATTCAAATTGGAACAAATTCAGTTATGATCGATGCGTCTCATTGTGATTTTGATGAAAATATAAAAAAGGTTAAAGAAGTAGTAGACTATGCCCATAAATATGGTATTACAGTTGAAGGAGAATTAGGAATTTTGGGGGGGATTGAAGACGATTTAGAGGTCGATGCAAAAGATGCTCTTTATACAAACCCCGCTCAAGCAAGAGAATATATTGAAAAAACAGGCATTGATTCTTTGGCAGTAGCCATTGGAACAGCTCACGGTGTCTATGCAAAAGAACCAAATTTAGATTTTGAAAGATTAGCCGAAATTAAAGCAGTTGTAGACATCCCACTGGTACTTCACGGAGCTTCTGGAGTCCCTGCTGAACAAGTGAGAAGAGCGATTGAATTGGGAATCTGTAAAGTAAACATAGCTACGGAATTAAAAATGCCATTTGCAGAAAAAGTAAGAGAAGTTTTAAATAATAATCCTAATGAAAGTGATCCAAGAAAATATCTGACTCCTGCAAAAAAAGTAATGAAAGAGGTCGCTATGAAGAAAATTTTAATGTGTGGAAGTGAAGGAAAAGCAAATATATAAAATATCATAAAAAAAGGAGGTGTTTTTATAAAACACCTCTATTTAATAAATGAAAAGAGGTAGTATATGAGAATATTAACAGTTACTCTAAACCCAGCAGTAGATACAAGATATCAAATTGATAAATTGCAACTTAATGGAGTAAATAGAGTGAACCAAAAAACAGAAACTCCTGGTGGAAAGGGTCTCAATGTATCGAATGTTTTAAATAAACTAGGAGTAGATATAATTGCTACAGGTTTATTAGGTGGAAGCCGTGGAGCTTTTATAAAAACTAAACTAGATGAAAGAGGAATTCTCCATAATTTTTTAGAAGTGAAGGAAGAAACTAGAACCTGCATGGCTATAATTGATGAAGATAAAAAAATAACTGAAATATTAGAAGTCGGGAAAAAGATTTCTCAGTATGAAATTAATGATTTTTTAAAAAAATATGAAATTTTATTGGGAAATGTAGATATTATAGATATCTCTGGAAGTCTTCCTCAAGGAGTTCCTTTAAATTTTTACCGTATTCTCATTGAAAAAGCCGTAAATCGTGGGAAAAAAGTTATTTTAGATACCAGTGGTGAACCTTTAAAAGAAGGAATTAAAGGAAATCCATATCTAATAAAGCCTAACATAGATGAAATGGAATATTTACTGGGGAAAAAAATAGAAAATATTGATGAAATCATAGAATGTGCAAAACAAATAATCAGTCACGGTGTTTCTAATGTTATGGTAACCTTAGGAGAAGATGGTGGTTTACTTATCAATAAAAAATCTATCTATATAGGGCATATTCCTAAAATAAAAGTAGAAAATACAGTGGGTTCTGGTGACTCATCCATTGCCGGATTTATTTATGGATTATCTCAAGATTTAAGTCTTGACAAAAGTTTTAAATATGCTTTGGCATGTGGAACTTCTAATGCAATGTTAAAAAATACCGGAGATATAGTTATTGAAGATGTAGAAAAACTTATAACTGAAATTAAAATCAAAACAACAACAAAATGATTATCTAAAGGGTGTTTTATCAATTATACTCAAGAAGAGGCTTAAGATCCTATTAAAAGACTACTTTTGTATTAAATAAAATTCACTTTTTTATACTGTAACCTGTAGACTAGACACTAGAAAAAAAGAGTGTCAAAATCTACAGGTTTTTTGTATACTTAAAAATAAAGATCAAGGAGTTCCCAATGTCTAAAAAATTATTCACTGAAAAGGAAATTAAAATAC
>NZ_JBATVM010000323.1:0-2142 GCF_049671765.1 Psychrilyobacter sp. | reverse complement strand
TATTATATTTAATTTAAATTTTATATACAATAATTATCGGACTTTGTAACATATAAAGTAATTATAATATAGTACAGATGTTCCTTGTCAAAAAAAACATTATTTTTTCAAGAAAAATGCTTGATTTTTGTAAAAAAATAGATTATAAATCTATTAGTGACAAATTGACAACTTAAATGTTTGTAAATGAAACAATAAAAATTAAAGGGGGATTAATAATGAATAAGTTTGACTACATGGAAAAATTTGGACACGAACAATTGGTATTCTTTCATGACAAAGCTACTGGACTAAAAGGAATTACTGGTATTCATGATACTACTCTAGGACCTGCCTTAGGTGGAACTCGATTATGGAACTACGCTACTGAAGAAGAAGCTATTGAAGATGTATTGAGACTTAGCAGAGGTATGACATACAAGGCTGCTTGTGCTGGTTTAAATCTTGGTGGTGGAAAAACTGTCCTTATTGGTGATCCTAAAACAGTTAAATCTGAAGCTTACTTTAGGGGGTTAGGAAGATTTGTTCAATCATTGAATGGTAGATATATTACTGCTGAAGATGTTAATACTACTACTAAAGATATGTTATTCTTATCTATGGAAACTGACCATGTTGTTGGTTTACCTGGTAAAAGTGGAAACCCTTCTCCTGTTACTGCATGGGGAGTATTTGCTGGATTAAAAGCTACTTTAAAGGAAACTTTTGGTTCTGACTCTGTTGCTGATAAAACTTTTGCTGTTCAAGGTGCAGGACAAACTGGTTATTTCTTAATTAAATACTTATTAGGATATGATTTCTTAACTGATACTTATACTAAAGAAAAAGCTAAAAAAATATATTTCACTGAAGTAAATGAAGATCATATTGCTAGAATGAAGCTTGAGCATCCTGAAGTTGAGTTCGTTGCTCCTAATGATATCTATGGACTAGATGTTGATTTATTTGCTCCTTGTGCTCTTGGAGGAGTTATCAATGATGAAACTATTCCTCAATTTAAATGTAAAGCTATTGCTGGATCTTCAAACAATGTTTTAAAAGAAGACACACATGCTGACGTTTTAAGAGAAAAAGGTATAGTTTATGCTCCAGACTACGTTATCAATGCTGCTGGATTAATCAATGTTTACTATGAAATTAAAGGATATAATAGAGTTAACGCACTTAATGATTCTGAATTAATCTATGATAGATTGTTAGATATCTATAAGATTGCAAATGAACAAAACATCTCTACTCATGCTGCTGCATCTCAATATGCTGAGAATAGAATGGAAATTATGAAAAATGTTAATAGAACTTATATTAAAAGATAAGTAATTAAAGAGGAAAAAGAAAATTTCACTTTCTTTTTCCTTATTTTTTTGAAATTTTAAAAATTGATGTGTTATAATTATAGAAGGAAAGTTATAAAAATACTCATATAACTTATATCAAAAACAAGGAGTTAACTATTGAATTTTAAAATTAAACATATAAAAAAGTTACTCCACGATCAAGATTATTTAGAATTTGATAGGCTATTAGTTATCATGGAAAATAACTTAAAAAAAGAAGTTACAATTTATATTTTAGACGACAAGAATAATAAATTAAATATCATCAATACTTTTCAAGAATTAGAAGAATTTAAAAAATTAATGATCCAAGTTTATGGAATCTATGGCTATTTTTAGAAACGTGACATTACATTCAAATATACGAATTTAGATTTTTATAACCTTCTATTTAATTAATTTTAAATTCTTTACTTATGTAGTTAGTAATAAAAAAATCAACTAATTTTAAAATCAGTTGATTTTTTTATTATAATTCATCTCTACATGTATATCTCGTATAATTTTTATAAAAATCTAGAGTTTTTTCTTGTTTAATAAGTATATAATTTACTACTATTTGAAAATTATTAAATAATAGATCTACAAACTTCATATCTATAAAATTATTTCTACCCATTTTTTTCATTATTTCATATATTTCATCTTTTCCCATCTCATTTCTATATGATTTTCTCTCCATTCTAGATATAAATATATCTGAAACTGCTATAATTCTAGCCCCAGTATCTAAATTTTTTGCTACACAATGAAATGGATATCCACTCCCATCCAACTTTTCATGGTGATAAGATGCCCACTGTAC
>NZ_JBATVM010000322.1:0-10995 GCF_049671765.1 Psychrilyobacter sp. | reverse complement strand
GAAATATATTTCTCAAACCATTTTTTTAAAATCCTAAACTATCTAGAATTTTTTCTCCTAATTTTCTATTTTTACCCTTATATGGGTAACAGTGAATATGGATAGCAGGATTAAAATTAATCTCGATTATCCCATGATTATTGTCATTTGGAAGTTCTTTGATGTCTTTAATCATCATATCCACGCCACAGATAGTAGCATTTGCTGCCTTGGCGGATTCTATGGCAATCTGTTTATATTCATCCATAATATCATCGGTGAAGTCTATACTGTCTCCTCCAGTGCTTATATTGGAATTTTCTCTGAGATATATAGTTTCATCTTTTTTCGGTATATAATCAAAATTTAAATTTTGGCTTGCTAAAAATGTCTCCTCAGCTTCTCCTAGACTTATTTTCTGTAGAGGTTTTTTGTAACCTGTTCCTCGTAACACATCTTTATTTTTTTCTTCGACCAATATTCTGATAGAACTTTTCCCATTTCCTACAACATTTGCAGGGACTCTATGTAGTATTCCTACGACTTTATTATCTAATACAAAAATTCTATATTCTTTACCCTCTATAAATTCCTCTATTAGGATAGAACTGTCTTCACCAAAGGCAAATTTTAGAGCATTTTCATAATCTAGTGCAGTAAACTCCTTGGGAAGGATTGTGATTCCTAATCCAAAATTAGTGGAGTTAGGTTTGACTACTGTTTTTGTCCCCTGATATTTGTACAAATCATCTATAGCATCCTGTGAGTTAGTATAATATCCTCCTTTAGGAACTTTTATATGATTCTTTTCTAGGATTTTTTTAGTGACCAATTTATTTTCCATGATCAATACTGTACTGTAAGAATCTAAAGAAGTTTTAGTAGCTTGAACTATGTATTCTGTTTTTCCATCCTTAGTCAAGGAGATAAAATTTTCTTTTCGATCTAAGATATTAAATTTGATACCTCTTTTAATAGCATCTTTGAGTAAAATTTGGGTCGAAAGTTCCAAGTCTTCATATCCTCTTAGGGAGAAGTTATCGATTTTACTTTTTTCATGATATTTTTTAGCTAAATTTAGATTGAAATCTATAAAACCTTCTTTCCTTATTCCATTTTCGATTTGACTTGAGATAAGAAGATCACTGTTGTGAAATGATTCCAAAGCCTCTCTGAGAGTATTAGTATAATTTGAATTAGAAATTTTTAGCATTTCCACAATTTTTTCAATTTTTAAAACAATGTCTAATCCTAGTTCTTTTAAAAATTTAAATTTATCTCCATCAAATAATTCTAAATTTGTTTTTCTACCATAGTGGGCAACAAGATCATGGTTTTTATTTCCTTGAAGCATATCTTTTTCTGTAAGACTGTCCTCATCTATAAATAAACAAAATAATAAAAATAGGTGTACAAAGTATAATTGATCTATAGAAATTCCTGTTTTTATCATGGGGTTAAGGTCTAATAATCTAACTTCTAAATATTCAATTCCGTCCTCTTCAATGGATTTCAATAAGTTTGTGTTATCCTTAGCCTTTAATCTGATAGGACTATAATATTCCTTTTCACTGATCAATTTTTCTTGTGAGATCAATTTTTTGATATCTTCTACATATTTTTTTCTAGAATCATATGAGATATTAAACACTTCTTTATTTTTATATCCACACATTCCATTTCTAAAAGAATTTCCCGAGGTATAAGAAAATGAATCAGGGGCTACTTCATCTAACATATCTACACATTTTCTACTATATGTACCATGGATACTTGGATTAGCTCCAAATAAATATATAAGGATCCATCTATATTTAAAGAAATTTCTAGAGATCTTTAGGTAAATATCATCTTTGAATAATTTGAAATCTGAGTTCTCAGACTCATTATATAATAAATTTAAAAATTCATCTTTAAATGAGAAGTTATAGTGAATTCCTGATAAAAGTTGTTTTTGTTTACCATATTTCTGAGAGAGGTAATCTCTATATTTTTCAGCACGATTCCCTTCGCATGTTTCTTCAAATTGAGAAACAGGGATATCTTTTTCGTCTGGAAGTGATGGAGGAGTACTTTGAGGCCAAAGATATTCGTTTTTTAGTTCGAGACTCACAATATCATGTAAACTATCTAAAAAATTATAAGTTTCCTCGATTGTGTCCATAGTGGGAGTAATTATCTCTACTTGACTCTCAGAAAAGTCAGTGGTAATGTATGGATTTTTCAACTTATTTCCAAAGATGTTAGGATGTTTTGTCATAGCAAGATGACCATTAAAATCTACCCTAACATTTTCTTTTTCTATTCCAAAATTACATTTAGTTAAAAATCTATTTAATTTTTTATCGTTTATGGTGTTTATTAAGTTTTGCATATAATACCCCCTGATGGCTTTTGGCCTAATGAATGATTAAATTTAGAACCTTTTCTTTACCACGAATTACGCGAATAAAATCTCTGAGTTGTATCTTTTGACCTTAATTTTAAATTGATTTAATCTATGGTATCTGTGTCAAAGGTTTTCTTACTTAAAAATTTGTGAATATTAGTGTTTATTCGTCGGTTAAGATTTTTAATTTTTTAAGATGGATTGTAAACCAAATTGGGAGTACTATACCTTTGAATATACTACTGATTGTAATACTCCACCAAATTCCATTTAACCCCAATGCTGTGGCAGAGAGTAGGAGAGCCATAGGTATACGAGCACCCGTAAGGATGACACTCACAATAGATGGAGGCAGTGTTTTTCCAATTCCTTGGAATCCCCCTACAGTGGTCATTTCAAGGACCATGAATAGTTGTGATACACCTAATATTCGTAAGTAGTTAGCACCTAAATTAACTATATAATCATCTTGTAAAAATATTCTGAATATAGCTTCTGGAAAGGTTATCAGGATGAAACTTACAAAGATTCCTAACACAGAGATAATTCCAATAGCATTGAGATATCCTTTTTTTATCCTATCGTATTTTTTAGCTCCATAGTTTTGTCCTACAAAGGCAGCGAGTGCTCCTTGAAATCCACCTGCTGTAATCCATGAGATAGATTCTATCTGTACCCCTACTCTTTGAACAGCTATGGCGTCTGCCCCCCAATTGGCTATAATTCTTGCGATAAATACAGAGAATCCTGTAAAAAGAACCCTTTGAGCAGCAACAGGAGCACCGATTTTAATAATATCTTTAGTTTTTTTTATGTCATAGGTAAATCCACCGGTAAATACCTTATAAATTTTTCTTAAATAGATAAATAAAATAATTGAAACGATTGTTTGTGCTATAACAGTTGCTATAGCAGCTCCTACGACTTCTAATTTTGGAAATCCAAATAATCCAAAGATTAATATAGGATCTAAAATTATATTTAAGATAAGCCCGATACTTGTTATTAAAAATGGAGTTTTACTATCCCCGTGTCCATTAAATATCCGAGTAAAAACAAGCGACAATGCGGAAAAAAAAATTCCAAAGGCTGTAATTGTCATATAATCTAAGGCCATCTTTTCAATTTCTGGGTTATTTAGTTTGAAAAATCCTATAAGTTGAGATCTAAAAATAAAAATTCCAACTATAAAAATAGTAATGAGGACTACCGTATTAATAATAGAGGTTTCAGCGTAGGAATTTGCTTTTTTATAATTTTTTTCTCCTACAGACTGGGATGTTCTGATCCCTGTACCTATAAAAAAGAGAGCTGTTATTGCAAATCCAAATTTCAGAAAAAATCCAGCAGTACCAACGGCAGCTACAGCACCATTTCCTAGTCGTCCAATCCAAATCATATCTATCATATTATATGCCATTTGAATCAAAGACATCCCCATGATAGGTAGGGAAAGGAGGGTTAATTTATAGAGAATATTTCCCTCGGTTAAATCATATTTTTTTTTCATTAATGTTCTCCTTGTACTCTCTCTCGCCTATCTTAACTCCTTTCTTGTTGTCGGTTTTTCACGACTATCTAAAATTAAGTGTAATTAAAACTTGATTTAGAATGTGAACTCTCGAATCAGAGGAAACTATCGAAATTGCTTCGTAGCATTTACATTGGTTTCTCTATTTTTAGAGAAACCGTAAGAGGGAGGAGTAAAGAGAGAATGCCGACGGGCGAGAGAGGGTTTCTATAATAGTTTTTTGATATAGTTAGTGGCAAGATCTTCACAGTTCCTTAAAAGATCAAGAGTTTTCTCATCTGATATACGATAATGGGAGTAGTTTCCCTCTTTTCTTTTAGCAATTAGACCTGCATTACTGAGAATTTTTAGGTGTTGAGATAGATTTGCCTGGGTAAATTCAGTGTTATCCACTAATTTACATACACATAGTTCTCCATTAACTAATTTTTTTAAGATCTTTAATCTTAACGGGTGACCTAAAGCTTTGAATATTCGAGCTTGAAAATCAATGTTATTCATGAGTTACCTCCTTAAGTATTTAACTAAATAATTATTTGCTTATATATTAAGTTATTTTAATTATAAAAGCAAGTAATATTTATTAAATAAAATTTTAGATTTTATTGTGTGTTAAATAGATGTATAATATATTATTATTTTTATAAAAGGAGTGTAGTAAGATGAAAATAGCATTTGTATGTAATGGAAATTCCTTCAAATCAATTATAGGTGAAAAATTTGGAAATGAATTTAATGATGGAACTTTTGAGATCTTTTCAGCAGGGACAAAACCGGCAGAAAAGTTAAACGAAGTCGGTAAAAAAATAATGGAAAGCAGAGGCTACTCTATGGATGGTTATTTTCCTAAAGATATGGATAAATTACCTTCTAAATTAGATGTTTTGGTAAAAATGGGTTGTAATATAGACTGCCCGATATATATGGCAGATAAAGTT
The DNA here is from genome assembly GCF_049671765.1 of Psychrilyobacter sp. Taxonomy (NCBI): domain Bacteria; kingdom Fusobacteriati; phylum Fusobacteriota; class Fusobacteriia; order Fusobacteriales; family Fusobacteriaceae; genus Psychrilyobacter; species Psychrilyobacter sp. The sequence goes on along the minus strand of NZ_JBATVM010000322.1, from coordinate 6,158 downwards.
GTAAATTTTGGATTAGAGGATGTAACTGATAAAGAAAAATGTATAGAACTAATAGAGATAAAGGTAAAAGAATTATTAGAAACTTTAAGAAGAGGTAGAAAAAAAGAATCCACAGCTAGTTGTTGAGGAGATGTAACAGATAATTCTGGAATGGAATTAAAAGAAGAGAAAAAAATAAAAACTCCTACAGAGAAAAAAATGTATGAATATATCTGCTATTGTGACAAGGTAACTAAAGGAGATATTATTGGTGCTATATTTGGAGGAGCTAAAACTTTGAAAGAAGTAATGGCAATAACTGGAGCGATGAAAAATTCAAATTGTAAGGAAAAAAATCCAAAAAGGATCTGTTGTGGAGACGATATAATGGAACTAATAAAAAAGTATAGTTAAGTAAAGTCAATTAATAACAGATTAAAATGAAGTGGTATTAAAAGTTAGAAGAAGGGAAATAAAGGGGTGTTAAAAATAACGAATATATAGTATAATGCCCTGTAAAATATAATAAATTTAAGGAGTGATTATTCAATGAATATCATGTTATTTGGAGCACCAGGTGCCGGAAAAGGGACACAAGCAAAATTTCTAATAGAGAAGTATGATATACCTCAGATTTCAACAGGAGATATTTTGAGAGCAGCTATAAAAGCTGGAACAAAGATGGGATTAGAAGCAAAGAAATTTATGGATGAAGGGAAATTAGTACCTGATTCAACTATTATTGGAATAATAAGAGATAGACTAGCAGAAAAAGATTGTGTAGAAGGATTTATATTGGATGGATTCCCTAGAACAATACCTCAAGCAGAGGCTTTGGAAAAACTAATGGATAATATGAAAATATCTCTTGATAGAGTAATATCTTTAAATGTAGCTGATGATTTGATTGTAGACAGAATTACTGGAAGAAGAGTGTGTCCTAAATGTGGTGCATCTTTCCATGTTGAATTTAATCCACCAAAATCTACAGATATCTGTGACTATTGTGGAGAAGCATTAATCATAAGAAAAGATGATACGGCTGAAACTGTTGTAAATAGATTAGCTTCATATCATGCTCAAACTGCACCATTATTTGATTTTTATACTACTAGAGGAATAATGGCAGAAGTAGATGGAACAAAGGATGTTTTAGAAGTTAAAGAAGATATATTTAAAATATTAGGGTAAAGTTATCTAAAAAAGGTGAGCTGGCTCACCTTTTTTATTAAGACCTCACTTTTTTTTCTCTCCTAATTTAGGAGAGAGGCGAGGATATTTTGTTTTGTTTCTTTTTGACATCGTAATTTTCTTATAACCAAAAGAAAATTTCATACTCGTCAATCGAGAAGCTTAGGAAAAGAGGTCAGGAAGAGTAAGGAGGAAAAATGTCAATAACAATTAAGACTAGAGACGAGATAGAAAAGATAAAGGCTTCAAATCAGATAATCGCTAGATTATACAATGAGATATTACCTAGTAAGATAGTTCCAGGAGTATCAACAAATGAGTTGAATAAAATAATAGAAGATTATATTATAAGCCAAGGTGCAATTCCTGCAACTATAGGAGTAGGAGGGCCATCTAATGCTTATCCAGCGGGGTCATGCTTATCTGTAAACGAAGAGGTTGTCCACGGAATTCCTGGGGATAGAATCTTACAAGAGGGAGATATAATCAGTGTTGATACTGTAACTAACCTAGATGGTTACTTTGGAGATTCTGCAATAACTTTTCCTGTTGGAGAGATAGATGAAGAGTCTAAGAAGTTATTAGAAGTAACAAAAGAAGCTTTAGAAGTAGGGATCCAGGAGTGTTATGCTGGAAACAGATTAGGAGATCTTGGTCATGCTATAGAAAGTTATGTGAAGAAAAACAAATTTACAGTAGTAAGAGATTTCTGTGGTCATGGAGTAGGGCATGCTATGCATGAAGATCCTATGGTAATGAACTTTGGAAGAAAAGGTAGAGGGATAAAATTAGTAGAAGGAATGGTGATTGCCATAGAACCTATGGTGAATTCTGGTTCTTATAAGGTTGGCATTTTAGGTGATGGTTGGACAGCGGTAACTAAGGATGGGAAAAGAAGTGCACATTTTGAACATTCAGTAGCTATTGTAGGTGGAAAACCACTAGTTTTAAGTAGATATGAAAAATAAAATTTTGATTATAAATATTAGATCTAACCTAGTAAAATAGAGTTTTTGAACAATATAATGACAGATCTGTATAACAACATTTTTATCTTTGTTGGAAACTAAAAAAAATAGGGGAAAACAAAAATAAAAAGTAGACTTCTTGTGTGACTTATGATATAATAATTCGGTATTAACAATAAGTTTCGAGGAGGAAGTATGGCGAAACAAGACGTAATAGAATTAGAAGGAGTAATACTTGAAACGTTACCTAATGCTATGTTTAAAGTAGAATTAGAGAATGGACATGTGATTTTAGGTCACATATCAGGAAAGATGAGAATGCATTACATTAGAATCTTGCCTGGAGATAAGGTATTAGTTCAAGTTTCACCTTATGATTTATCAAGAGGAAGAATTGTTTACAGAAAAAAATAATTTTTTTGTGAGAGGAGGTTTCAAATGAAAGTAAGAGCATCAGTAAAGCCTATTTGCGATAAGTGTAAAGTCATCAAAAGACATGGAAAGATCAGAGTAATCTGTAAATCTAATCCTAAGCACAAGCAAGTTCAAGGGTAATTGAAAGCAACACACATTTGAAAAATGCGTACTGTAAAGATATGTTGACCTGTAGAGGCGGTACTTTTGGGTGAAAATTCGAAGTAATCAAAAGGCATGTCGAGGAAAGTGTTTAGCTGGTTATTATACCAAGCGATATATAAAGTAAACGAGGAGGAAAATACGTGGCAAGAGTAGCAGGAGTAGATATCCCTAGAAATAAGAGAATCGTAATCGCATTAACTTATGTCTTTGGAATCGGACAAACAACTTCACAGAAAGTTTTAACTGAAGCTGGAGTAAGCTTTGACGTTAGAGTTAAAGATATGACTGAAGAAGAATTAAACAAAATCAGAGCTATAGTTGACGGAATTAAAGTTGAAGGTGACTTAAGAAAAGACATCAGAATGGACATTAAGAGACTATTAGACATCAGATGTTACAGAGGTTCTAGACATAGAGCAAACTTACCTGTAAGAGGACAAAAGTCTAAAACTAATGCAAGAACTGTTAAAGGACCAAAGAAAGCAGTTAATAAGAAATAATAATAATAATAAATCTAATTATATAGAAAAATTTAAGTAAGGAGGAGTTAACTTGGCTAAGAAAAGAGGCGCAGTTAAGACTAAGAAGAAAATAAAGAATATTCCTTTGGGAATAGCTCATATACATTCAACTTTTAACAACACTATCATCGCTATCACAGATACTGAAGGAAGAGTTGTAGCTTGGAAATCTGGAGGAACTTCAGGATTCAAGAATACTAAAAAAGGAACTCCATTCGCAGCTCAAATAGCAGCGGAAGAAGTAGCTAAAGCAGCTATGGAACATGGAATGAAAAAGGTAGAAGTAAGAGTGAAGGGACCTGGTTCAGGCCGTGAAGCTACTATCAGATCATTACAAGCAGCTGGATTAGAAGTATCAAAAATTGTTGATGCTACACCAGTTCCACATAATGGATGTAGACCACCTAAAAAGAGAAGAGTGTAGTTCACTTATTCAAAATTATTGTAGATAAAAAAAATTCTGATTATCGGAGTTAAATAAGAAAAAAAAGGAGGATATAGGTCAATGGCAATTAATAGACAGCCTGTATTAAAGAGATGTAGAGCTCTTGGATTGGATCCAATAGTTTTAGGTATAAATAAAAAATCAAACAGAGGTCCTAGACCCAATGCAAATCAAAAACCAACTGAATATGCTATTCAATTAAGAGAAAAGCAAAAAGCGAAATTCGTATATGCTGTAATGGAAAAGCAATTCAAAAAATTATATGAAGAAGCTTCAAGAAAAGATGGAGTAACTGGTCTTAACTTAATTCAATATTTAGAGAGAAGATTAGAAAATGTAGTATACAGAATGGGGTTTGTTTCAACTAGAAGACAAGCTAGACAAATTGTATCTCATGGACATGTTTCTGTAAACGGAAGAAAAGTAAATATCGCATCATACAGAGTTAAAGCTGGAGATGTTGTAGCAGTTATAGAAAATTCAAAAAATGTTGAACTTATCAAATCTGCAATTGAGGAAGCTAATGCTCCTTCATGGATTGAATTAGATAAAGCAAACTTTGCTGGAAAAATCTTACAAAACCCTACAAAAGACGATATGGACTTCGAACTTAATGAAGCATTAATCGTAGAATTCTACTCAAGATAATAAGTTTTGAGAGCACAAAATTTTATGTAGGAGTGATTCAATGTTAAAGATCGAAAAATTAGCAAGAAATATAAACATTACAGAAGAAAAAACTAGTGAATTTAGTGGAAGTTATGTAGTGGAACCTTTATATAGAGGGTATGGAAATACGATTGGTAATGCACTTAGAAGAGTATTATTATCATCTATTCCAGGAACAGCTATTAAAGGTGTAAGAATTGACGGTGTTTTAAATGAATTTTCTACTATGGAAGGCGTTAAAGAAGCTGTAACTGATATTGTCCTTAATGTTAAGGAAATTATCGTTAAAGCGGATGAACCTGGTGAGAAAAAAATGACATTATCAATAGAGGGACCAAGAGTTGTTACAGCTGCAGACATCATTCCTGATGCTGGTTTAGAAGTAATAAATCCTGATCATGTTATCTGTACAGTTACTACTGGCAGACAAGTAGATATGGAATTTATTGTGGATACTGGAGAAGGTTTTGTAGTCGCAGATGAAATTGATAATTCAGATTGGTCTGTTGAGTATATAGCAGTTGATGCAATATATACTCCAATCAAAAAAGTTTCTTACTCTGTAGAAGATACTATGGTAGGAAGACAAACTGATTTTGATAAATTAACTTTAAATGTTGCAACTGATGGAAGTGTTGAAATCAGAGATGCAATTTCATATGCAGTAGAGCTATTAAGTTTCCACTTTAACCCATTCCTAGAGATTGGGGATAGAATGGATAGCTTGAGAGATCAAGATGAAGAAGAATTAAATGATGAACCTGCAACAGCTGTTGTTGAAAACAATGTAGCGGGAACTAAAATTGAGGAGTTAGATCTTACTGTTAGATCATTCAATTGTCTTAAAAAAGCTGGAATTGAAGATGTTGGGCAACTTTCTGAGATGGGATTAACTGAATTGTTAAAGATCAAGAACTTAGGAAGAAAATCATTAGATGAAATTTTAGATAAAATGAGAGAATTAGGTTTTGACTTACAGGGTAACAATACCTCTAATTAATCTTATAAGCAAAGGAGGCTAGCTTAAAAATGAATCATAATAAATCATATAGAAAGTTAGGTAGAAGATCGGACCATAGAAAAGCTATGTTAATGAACTTAACTATCTCTTTAATAAATGAAGAAAGAATAGAAACAACTGTAACTAGAGCGAAAGAATTAAGAAAGTTCGCAGAAAGAATGGTTACTTTAGGTAAAAAAGGAGATTTAGCATCAAGAAGAAGAGCACTTGCATTCTTAAGAGACAAAGATACTGTGGCAAAGTTATTTGCTGAAGTAGCTCCTAAATATACTGAAAGAAAAGGTGGATATACTAGAATTATGAAAACTGGTATCAGAAGAGGAGACTCTTCACCAATGGCAATAATCGAATTAGTATAATTCAATTATAAGTAGCTAGATCACTATGTGATCTAGCTACTTTTTATTTATAAAAAAGTTAAAAAATAAGAAAGAAGAAGCTTATTGCTTCTCCTTTCTTATTTTTTTGAAAACTTATGATTTACTATGAGTGCTCCAAAGACACATCCCATCCCGATAAATGAAATAAGATTAGGAGATTCATTAGGTAAAATACTCCAACTAATAATTGCTCCAGAAACAGGAATAAAAAACTTAAACATATTTAATTCTGATACTTTTACGTCATCTACCTGAATTAAGAAAAACCAGATAGAAAATGCAATAGCTGATACTAATGCCAACCAAACTAAAGCTATATAAAAATTAATTGGTTGTTTCAATTGAATTTTTCCTTCGAAAACTCTCCCAATTCCTAGAAGGATAAGTCCTCCCCATAACATTTGG
>NZ_JBATVM010000321.1:0-4919 GCF_049671765.1 Psychrilyobacter sp. | reverse complement strand
AGCTTCTGCAACATCTTTCTCTATTACTCCAGCTTCTAAGTTCATAAGTGATGTAGCTTTTTTAACCATTGCCATTGATTTAATAAATGTCGATGATAATTTATATCCTGTGATTCCAAAGTTATTTTTTGCTCTTAGTGATTGAATCCCATAATATGCATTTGCAGGTACTTCCATTGTTCCCAGTGAATCGCCTTCAGTTCTAAATTTAATCATTTTTTATTCTCCTTTTAATATTTAATTATTTTAAATTAAAACTAATTATACTAAACTAATAAAATTAGTGTATCATATTTACTTGTATAGTTTTTACGTCCTTTAATTCATTTTCAGTTGCTGCTATAACAGTTGATGCAGCTAAATCACCAACAACATTTATGGAAGTTCTTGCCATATCTAATATTCTGTCAATACCAGCAATTAACGTTATTCCTTCAAGAGGTAATCCAACAGATGCTAAAACAACAGAAAGCATTATTAGTCCTCCTCCAGGTATACCTGCTGTACCAATTGCTCCTAATGTAGATGTAAGAACAATCGTAGTCATTTGAGAAATTGTCAAATCTACTCCATATATTTGCGCAACAAACATAGCACAGACTCCTTGGTATAAAGCTGTTCCGCCCATGTTGATAGTCGCTCCAAGAGGGAGTACAAAACTTGCTATTTTATTTGATACACCTATATTATTTTCTATACACCTTATACTTACAGGTAATGTTCCTGAACTACTCGTTGTACTAAAAGCCATAGTTGCTGCAGGAAGTATTCCTTTTAAAAATTTTATCGGACTATATTTAGCAAAAACTTTTACTGTTACACAGTATACAAACAAAGTTTGTATTAAACATCCTATATATACAGCTCCAATCACCTTAAGTAATGGTAACAAAACTGCCATACCATTTGATGCAACTACTGGTGTAATCAAACCAAATACTCCTATAGGAGCTAATGCCATAATTAATCCTGTTATCTTGTACATGATCTCTGCTAAACTGTCAAAAAAACTAATAAACGGCTTGCTTTTATCTTCGGGTAAAGATGTCGTACCAATTCCCAAGAAAAGAGCAAATGTAATAATTTGTAACATATTCCCCTCAACCATTCCTCTCAATGGATTCTTAGGAATAATGTTTAATAAAATATCTATTATCGGTGGTGCATCCTTTGCAGCAATGGTATTAATATTAACCGGCATGCTTAATCCTAATCCTGGATTAATAACTTTACTTAGGATAATACCTATAGTTACTGCAAAAGCAGTTGTAAATAAATAATAAGCTAATGTTTTTCCACCAATTCTTCCTAGAGTTTTAATATCTCCTATACTTGCTGCTCCTACAATTAATGAGGAAAATACCAATGGTACAATAAGCATTTTAATCAAATTTAGGAATAATACTCCAAATGGTTTAATAAATGTGTTTGCTATATCTGGATTATTTTGTAAAAAAAGACCTACTACAATACCTCCAAACAAACCAATAAATATTTTTGTTGTTAACTTCATTTTCTTCAAAAAATCAATCCTCCCTATATTTTATATTTTTAACAATTAATGTATGTAAGTTTTTAATTCTTTCTAAAATTAGATAAATTTTAAAGTTTTTTTCGAAGCTCCCCAATACTTCTTTGTTTATGTTGTTCAGATAAAGCCATAATAGTTCTAAAAAACAATAACAAGTTCTAATTTTGAACTTACATGTTATTTGCTTATAAAGGATACAACGTGCCAGACATATTCCGACATAACAATACATAATAATACAAAAATTTTTGTTTTCTTATTTTTTGAGACTATTTTGATTAACGAAAAAAAGACTATATAAATGCTTTGGTTTAATTAACTAAATAAAAAAATAGGGAATTCTCTCCCTATTTCAAATGTGTTTATGTAGATTTTTTATATAACTAGCTCCTCAATAATGTAGAATTTTTAATTTTACTATGCAATAAACTATAAAATTTTTTACTGAGATAAGTTCCATACATTTTATTAAAAACTAAGCAAGATTAGAATTCCCTCAAAAAATTTTTTTATATTTATTTTTCCGCAATATGGAGATTTTTCTCTTTCATAGTCCATTTGTTTACGAACCTCTTTAAAATCAAAGATACTGCTATAGTATTTTATAAAGGTATCATTACCATAATCTTCAATACCAAGGTTTGCAATATTTTGAAGAATTTTATTTATTGTTCTTCGAATTCTCTGTTCTATTGTGCTAATATTTATCTCTGTTCCTTCATTTTTTTCGTGGAATAATTTTAGATGCTTGTACACATCAAAAAGTTTATATTGTTGATTTGAGGAATAAGATTGTTCTTTTATCCATATAATAGCTTCCAAAATATCTCTATGCCCGAGCTCGCCTAAAACTCCGAGTTCTAACAAAATCAGATTAACATCTTTTTTTATGTCTTTTTTTTCTAGTTCTGATTTATCAGGAGCAACCCTCAAACTATTCATATTTTTGAAGGCAGTTTCAAATGACGCAATTACATTAGACATCTGAATTTTTTCTTGAACTTTTTTTATTACTGATAAAACTTCCATAACATTTATGGGCTTGGATATAAAAAATTCTACCCCACTCTTATAAGCTTTTGAAATCATCTCTGGTGATTTAACTTCTGATATCATTATAAATGTTGTCTCTAAGTCTGTATTTCTCAGATCATTTACAATCCCGATACCATCAATATTTGGAAGAAGAAGATCTACTAAAACAATATCAGGTTTCAAAGACGTGATCTCCTTTATAGCTTTTTCACCGTCATCTGCCACCCCTAGAATTATCCCAAGTTCATTTTTTAAGATAATAATTTTCAATATTTTTTGTATTGCAGGATCATCATCGACTATATAAAAATTCATTTAAATGCACCTCCCTATATCAAATTTATGATTGGTATTTTTATTGTAAAACAGGTATAAACATTTTGGATGCTGACACAATCAAGTTTTCCCTCATAGTACTCTTCTACAAGGTTTTTAACATGGGAAAGTCCTATCCCCGTGGACATTTTTCCTGTGATCTCATCATATTTTGTTGAAAAGCCAGGTTGGAATATTAATTTGAGGTCTTCTTTTTCAATTCCAGTCCCATTGTCAGTAATTGTTATCAATAAATTTTTCTTTTCTTCCGTATTCTCTACTGTGATAAAACCATTTTTTTCAATAGCTTCTATAGAGTTTATTATCAGGTTGTTTATTATTGATATGAGCGATACATAATTTTTTAATTCTATATTCTTTTTCGTTTTAAAATTAAAATAGATATTTTTATTTGTAGATTGTATGGATTTTTTAGTGCTATCTTCAATAATCTTCATGACATCTAAAAAGGTCATTTTGATTTGTTTATCTTCTAGCTGAAGGCTATTCTCGATACCGGAAACTACTCTAAAATAATCTTTTTTGATTTCGTGTATATTTAGGGATATCTCAAGGGCATACTTTTTAAGTCTACTATTTTTAAGTTGATCATAGAGAATATAACTTTGCTCCATCGTGTATTCTATATCCTTGATAGATTTTTTTAGGAAAAAGACTTCGGTTTTCAATTTTGATACAAAAAGAAGGGAATCTTTATATTCTTTTTCCTTTTTATCGTTGTCATACCTTTTTTTTATGTGGAGGACTAAAATATAAAAAAAATACACCACAAAAGCCCTGACAAGCCCGATTAAAATAGCTTGTAATACTGCTATTTTAAATGGTAAATTTGGCCATATATTAGTTATGGAAAGTTCCAGAATATTAGAAGTGGAATCACATATCCAAAGACTTAAAAGAAGAAGGGAAAAATGATTTTTTTTGCCTCTTACATCAAGAATAATAAAGAAAAAGCCGTAAGATATATAGAAAAAAGTCACAGGAAAATATTTATAAAAAGCTTCCATATAAAAAAGATTATCAACATTCAAAAAATCAACAAAAGCTCTGAAAGTCGTCATTAATAGACCAATAGGGGTACACAATTGTAATACAGGTATATCTTTAAAAAACAGCAAAGCTATAGGTAGAACAATAACTGCAAAGGAAAACCTGAACCATGTGGTAACAGGACTGATGTAAATTTGTCCCATAAATATAGTTATAATAGAAACAATAACCATGTTTTCAATATGTTTATTTTTCCAATTTAAAATCAAAATATCACCTCGATTATATATATATAATTATTATAATTTATCTGTATTTTACAAAAAAAGATTTATACCTAAGATTGTCAAATTAAATGCAATAGTTAGGTTCTCTGAAGAATGATATAGGCTATTTGCATTTAATGAAACAATGCAAGGTTGTAAAAAATAACACAGGTAATGATACTAATGATAATATAACATAAATTAAATTAATTTATAACTAATTATGTTTAAGTTTTTGTATTTAACATTATTATGCTAGATTAAAATTTTTATTCTTTCGTTTCATTTTTTATAATATATAGGACCTTAAAATAAGAAATACCCATTGATTTTGTTACCTCATAAATCAAATTTTAGTAATAGATATATTATAACTTTAGAATTATTTTTTTAAAATTAAAAATGAACACTAAATATTGTTAAAAATTATACAAACTTTTTTTTAGCTATAATAAAAATAAAATAAAATCATTATAAAAAATTAGGATGTTAGGTTTGTTGTCTTTTTTTAGAACAAAACTAGAAAAATAAAGGTGTATAACTAGTTTTATAAAAATTAAAGTTGCGTACCGGTATAGGGTATGTTAAAATAGTTTTATTGATGTTACGTGAAAAAAAATACAAACTAAAAGAAATAGGAGGAGTGAAATGAGCAAAAGAATACTAGTAGTAGGTGGAGTAGCAGGTGGTGCATCATCAGCAGCAAGATCGAGAAGATTAGATGAAAATGCAGAAATAATAATGTTTGAAAGAGGTCCAGT
>NZ_JBATVM010000320.1:0-9157 GCF_049671765.1 Psychrilyobacter sp. | reverse complement strand
ACTATTTTGCGATTCTTTACTATTCATTTTCATCCATGGACTTTGTAACTTAATTACACCTAATTTTATTTTGTCCTCAGAGAATTCTTCTATCTCAATTGCTCCATTTTTTAATATTAAATCAATACCAAACATATTAAATGAACCATTTTGAGCATCTATTGTTCCACTAATTTTATAATTATTACTATCCTTTAAAAATTTATTATTAAATTGTAAATTCCCAAACTTTAAGTCAAAATCATCTTTTTTTAATGATAATTTTTTTAAAACAACGGAATTTTTTATTTGAAGATTATTTATTGAATAATTAAATTTTGAGGAAACATCTAAATTCCCATTAAGTTCTAGACCTTCTTGTAAAAATGGCGATACACCTTTTAAATTGAAAGATATTATATTTAGATCTCCCTTAATCTTAATAGAGTCTATATTTTGCTCTTTTTTTATATTTTTTTCTTTTTCTATTTCCCCAGTTAATGTCATCTTAGAATTTTGAAACTTTCCTGTAAATTCTACTTTTGAGGTCCCTTTTAATGTCCCTAAATCGTTTACCTTTAGATTATCTATTTCTAAATTTAAGTCTTTATCATATATATTATATCTAGATATTTGAAGTGCCTTTATGTTAAATATAGGGTAACTTAATTTCTCGATTTCCTCACTATTTCCATTAGTTTTTTTATTTAAAATCTTGGATATGGAAGACATATACTTTCTAATACTTTCTATGTTCACTGTCCCATTATTTGTTTTTACTTCATTTAGAAAAAATTTATTTTCATTTATTTTCACACTTTCTATCTTTCCTTCTAAATGATCAATTGAGAAAAGTTTGCCTAATTCAACAGAATTCATTTTTAACTGATTTATATTAAATTGACCTTCTAAATTATAGATATCTTTTAAAAAATTAAAATTAAAGTCAAAAGAACTATCTACTCTTCCCTTTATTTCTTTTAAATTATATAAACTTTTAATTATATAAAGTTTATCATCTAGCAAGAATTCTTTTGTTTCTAATTTTCCAGATAAAGTTCCATCTTTTTTATATTCTAAATTAAAGTTCACTTGTCCTTTGTTATAAAAATCTATCCTTGAATTAAAAATAAAATTTTTATTTTTATACAATATTTGTGGTGTTTTTATAGTAAATTTATTTTCACCTCGAACTACTTTATCATTATAATAAAAAGTAAAATTGTCTATAGTAATATTTTTAAATTCTATACTTTTTATAAAACTATCATCTACACGTTCATTCTCTATCTCTACTTTTTTATTATCAGAATCTATTTTTTTTAAAATAGAATCAAAATTAGCTATTCCATCATCATATTTTAGTCTAAGAGTTGGATTTATAAGATTTAAATTTTCAATATAAATTTTTCTTTTTAATAGTGGCAATATATCTATGTTTACATCAAAAGAATCAAATTTTATAAAAATATCTTTCCCATTTTTCTCATATATTTTTAAATCTTCAATTGAAAGAATATTTCTGAGATAGTTATATCTAAAATTTCCACTACTTACTTTTCTTCCTATTGTTTCTTCTAGTTTATTTACTGCTATATTTTTTACTATTGATGGAAGTTGAATCAAAAATATAACCCATGCTACAAACAATACTATATAAATTTTTTTTTTCATTTTTAACAAACCTCTCCTCTTTTTACTTTCATCTTAATCTATAGTTTATCTTTAATTTTCCTCTTATCTAAATTATATACTATAAAATTTCAACTTTTCAAAAAAATAATAGCTTCCCACAATTTTGAGAAACTATTTTTTTTTAATTATTAGGAGAAAGTAAATAAATTAAAATACTTCTAATTTATTTTTCTTCAAAGGCCATGCCCAAAGAGCAAGATATATCAAAGAAAAAGTTATCAATTTTATAAAGATATTATCTATATAAAAACTACCTCCAAGAGCTATAAGAGTACTCATAACAACTTTAAATTTGAATTTCACTATATATGTCAAATCTAACTTTATATATTTTTTATTGAATGTAACATATAACAACATAAAATTAACCATAGATGCTATAGCTGTAGCTAATGCAAGTCCTCTGTGTTGAAATTGTTTGATCAATATAGCATTTAAAATTATATTTATTACTATAGATATAGCACTGAATATTACAGGCCTTTTGGTATCTTTCATCCCATAAAAAGCCCTACTCATAAGGTGTACTGCCGTATAGAAAAATAATCCTACTGAATAAAATATTAAACTTTCAGATGTAATAGTTATAGAATTTTGTGTGAATTCTCCATGACCTAAAACTAGTTTTATTATATCCCTTGCGTAAAATATCAAGACTCCCGTACTAGGTATGATTAAAAATTGTAAAAAATTAAGTCCCCTTTGAAGACTATTTCTGACTATTTCTGTTTCATTATTTGAAATAGCTTTAGATAGAGTAGGATAGATCACTGTAGCTATGGAAATACCAAACACTCCTAATGGTAGATTATATATCCTTGTGGCATTTTCTAATGCTGATACTCCTCCACTAGCTAGATGAGATGCAAAAAATTGGTCCACTATACTATTTATCTGTCTTGCAAAAATCCCCAATAACATAGGTATCATCAAAATAAATATTTTTTTTAGATCTTCATCTTTAAAATCTATCTTAAATTCATAGTTTCTAACTACCTTTATAAACGTAGGTAAAACTACTAAAAACTGTAATACCCCTCCTACAACTACTCCTACTGCCATTGCTGTCACACCATATTGCTTACCATAAAGTATTATACTAATTATTATGGCAAAATTAAAAAATAATGAGGTACTAGCAGAGATTAAAAACTTTTTAAAATTATTTAGTATAGCAGAGATCATCCCAGCTAAACCTATAAATACAAAGTAAATAGCCATTATTTTTAAAAGTTTAGAAGCTATAACCTTTGTTTCTTCTGGATATCCTGTTACAATAAAATTAATTATATTATCTGAAAAAATTACCATAAGGATAGTTACTAGAGTTGTAAATATAAATAATAGATTTAAGACTGAATATATAAGAGATTTAGACTTCTCAGCTCCATATTTTTTTTCCTTATCGTTATAGACAGGAATAAATACGGTTCCCAAAGCTCCTTCTCCTAATAATTGCCTAAAAAAATTACTTATCTTAAAAGCACTAAAGTATGCATCAGTATATTTAGTCGCACCAAAATAATATGCAATAAGTGCTGTTCGTACTAATCCCAAGACTCTACTTGCTAAAGTGATTATCATAATTAAAATACCACTTCTAAACATCTTAGATCACCTCACAAGGAGTTTTTAATCTTATTCCATGCTCTAATATCTCTATGTCATCATCTTTGTATAATTCCAAGAGAGATAAAAATAAATATACCAAATGAAGTTTGTCTATAGCTTTAGAAAATATATCTTCTAAATAAACTTCCCTTCCTGCAGGTATACTTTCCCATAATTTATTTTTTTCCTCTTTAAGATCGTATTTAACTTCGATATCAATCTCATATACATCTGTATTTTTTATATATTTAGAATAAATCTGAAATATAAGGTTCCCATTTAAATTAGATAGATCAAAATCTGTATTTGGAACCTTTATTATATTTTTTCCCTTACTGAATTTAGTATAAGAAATATTATATTCATTTTCTAATTCCCTTATTTTTTCACTTAATTCTTTAAATAATTTATATTCTGCAAGTTTTTGTGTTAAAGCTTCCTCTTTTTTCTCTTTTTCCCTCATATTTAAGATAGATAGTGCTTTTATCTCCAATAATTCGCTGGCAACTCCTAAAAATTCCACCTTAATAGAAATACTTTCTTTTCTAGCTTCCTCAATTAGAGACAGATACTCGTCTATAAGGGTACTTATCTTTACCTCTGTTATTTTCATCTCTTTTTTTTCCAAAAGATGAAGAAGAAGGTCCAGTGGACCCTCAAAATTTTCTAATTTAATCTCTAATTTCATTTTTACCTTCTTTAATTTTTATTTTTAGTTAAATCTTTTAATCATTAATTATTATTAATTTTAGTTGCTTTGAAGATAGTCCTTCCATATCAAAACATCATTAGCAATGGCTTTTTTTAATTCATCTATAGAATTAAATTTTTTTTCAGTCCGGAGATTTTTTATCAATTCCACTATAACTTTTTTCCCATATATATAATCTGAAAAATTTAAGATATGAGTTTCTACACTTAGTTCCCCGTCTTTTAACGTAGGATTTCTACCTATATTGACTACCCCATCATAGATCTCACCATAACCTTCTATCTGAACTTTAGCTCCATATATTCCAAATGGAGGATATATCTTATCCATTAATTTTAAATTTGCTGTAGGAAATCCTAGTTGACGTCCATATTTTTTACCATGAACTACTCTTCCTATTATAAACAAATTATAACCTAATAAAATTTTGGCTGTCTCTAGTTCTCCACCTGTTATAAGTTCTCTAATTAAAGTACTGCTTATAACTTTTTTCCCCGAAGTTACAGGTTTTGTCTTATTTACTTCGATTCCACAGGTTTTTCCAATTTTTATCATATCATCTACAGTAGCTGCTCCTCCTGCACCAAATCTAAAATTAAACCCTACAAAAATTTCACGAGTCCTAAATACCTTTAATAATTTTAAAAATTCTAATGGTGTAAGGCCAGAAAACTCTTTATCAAATTTTTGAAACACAACATAGTCTACTTTTAGTTCAGCCAAAAGGTGAATTTTTTCTTCCCTAGAATTTATCAATTTAGGAGCTGTTTTTTGAGACATAAAACTTTTAGGGTGTTTATCAAAAGTAAATACCACCGATTTCCCACCAATTTTTTTTGCTCTTTTTATAGCTTCTTTAATTACATTTTTATGACCTTCGTGTATTCCATCAAATGCTCCAATCGCCACACATAGATCGTGATTTTCCTCTTTTAATTGAAATATATCATCTATGATTTTCATACTGTACTCCTTATTTATTTTCTTCTTCTTTTAAATCCTTGTATATTTTCTCTATCCTTCTAAATCTATTTCTAACTCCAGATTTACTCAAACTAATCAAATCCCCTAATTCATGAAGGGAAAACTCAGGATTTTGCAATCTTAGGTTAGCCATCTCCTGTAGTACCGAAGTCATAGAAGAAAGACCGATTTCTTTCTCTATATACTCTATCATAAGTACGTGTTTTCTCCCAGTATTTAGTGTTTTTGTCTCATTAGCTACTTCCCAATTTATCTCTCTAATTGTCTTATTTTTTATCTCTTTCAGCATTATTGTTTCTTCATATTTAAAAAATTCTTTGAGTATTCCCACTGCCACTAAAACATCCATAATGTCCTCTGAATTTCTTAAATATATCAAAAATTTATTTCTTTTAGTTGTTTTAAAACATCTTTTATTCCTAAATTTTAAAAGTGCATAAAGTTTATCTGCAACTTCTTCAGAATCTATAAAAAAATCAATAGCATATTCTTTTTCAGGATCTTTTATATATCCACAAGCTAAAAATAATCCTCTAAGAAAACCGTTATATAGATCCTCTCTTTGGTCTAACTGCTCTTCTATCAACCTAAAAGAATCTAAAAATTTATTATAACCCATTTGGTATGGTATTGTAACCACATACACTTTGTGCTCACCCAGTTTTTTACTGATAGAATATTTTATAAATGTCTTTAAACTTGTTAACTTTTTAAAAAGTTCCACAACTCTCTGTGAAAGAGAATAATTTTCTAAAGTTATCTCAATTTTTTTTTCATAAAATGCATTTTTTGAATAAAGTATTCCATAGATCTCAGCTAAATTTTCATCATAACTATTGACCTCTTTACTAAAAATTTCATCTTTTATCCTAAATGTATATGACATTTCCACCCCTTTTTAGGAAAAACTATTTAGCTTCACTCCAATTATCACCCATAGCTACATTAGCTTTTAATTTTACATGGTCTAATTTCACAGTTGTTTCCATTATATCTTTTATAAGTTTTGTATACTCTTCCATCTTCTCTTTTTTTACTTCAAAGATTAGTTCATCATGAACCTGTAAATTCATCTTTATATCCTCTTTGCCTTCTAGTTTTTTATTTAGTTCTACCATTACTATTTTTAGTATATCTGCTGCTGTTCCTTGGATTACAGAATTTACAGCCATTCGTTCAGCTTGCTTCACAATGTTTTTATTAGAAGAATTTATTCCTTCTATCGTTCTTTTTCTATCATAAAGAGTTCTTACAAACCCATCACACTTAGCTTCTTCTATTATCTTTGTTTCTAGAGCTTTTACACCTGGATATTGAGTAAAGTATCTAGAAATATATTCTTTAGCCTCACTGAGACTTATTTTTAATTCACTAGATAATCCAAAAGCTGTTTTCCCATAGATTATACTAAAATTAACAATTTTTGCCAAAGATCTTTTATCACGACTTACATCTTCATCTTCTGTTAAAGAAAATAATTTCCTAGCTGTAAGATCATGGAGATCTTTATCCTGTTCATAAGCTAAGATAAGAGTTTCATCTTCACTTATTTCTGCTAAGACTCTAAGCTCTATTTGAGAATAATCAATTGCTAAGAGTTTATAGCCATCTTTTGCTACAAATCCTTGCCTAATTTTTATACCTTCTGGTGTTTTTACCGGAATATTTTGCAGATTTGGATTAGAAGAAGATAATCTTCCTGTTGCAGTTCCTGTCTGGTTAAATGTTGTATGTATTCTACTATGCTCATCAACTAACTTAGGCAGCGCTTCTACATAGGTACTCTGTAATTTAGCCAATTTCCTGTATTCTAATATATCTTTGGCAATCATTTCACCATCTCTATCTCTTAGCACTTCTAAAACCTCTACTCCTACAGAATCTTTCTTCACCTTAGGTAATTTCATCAATTGAAATAATACTATACCTAATTGCTTAGGTGAGGCTATATTAAATACTAGCTGATTATTTAATAATTCTTCTAAATCAGCATTTTCTATTTTTTCTGCATATGCAGTATATTCTGATTTCTTCTTATAGTTAAGTTTTCCTAGTTGTAGAAGGCTCTCTCTGATTTGCTCTTCAGTCAATTCCATCATGTTGATATTATGTTCTACACCTTTTGTTACTTCAGCTTTAATCTGAGGTATTATCTCATCTAATTTTATAGATAACTCCTGCTGATATTCCTTGAAATAGTCTAAATCAATTAAAATTCCTTCTTCTTCCATCTTATATAGAACTTTTACCAATTCCATCTCAATATTATATATCTTTGTCAATTTTTCTTCTTCTAATTCTTCTAAAAATTTAGTTCCTGATTTATATAAAAATTTAGCTCTAACTTCTAAAAAATTATGCATATCTTCTACATCCATCTTTTCAATAGATCTTTCTTTCAAAATTTCATTTTGTGTTTTTAAAACTTCCCCATCTCTATCTAAAACCAAATTTTCAAATTCTTCCTTTGTGTGGTTAGTTAGAAGGTAATTTCCTATAAATATATCACACTTTATATTTTTTGGTTCTATTCCTGATTTTAATAATTTCTTATAACCATAGATTACATATGGTGTATCTAATTGAAACAAAGGCTTTAAAGCATCTAAAGTTATTTCTTTTGTTATAAGAATACTTGGATTCAAAGAGATATATCTGCTTCCCTTATCTGTAATAAATACTATCCCATTTTCATTCTCAAAAAGTGCTACTTGATTAGATTCCTCTATCTCTTTTTTTAATTTCTTTATTCCATCTAGATCTATGATCTTAGTTTTTTCTATCTCTTTTTCTGCTAAGACTTCGACTTCAACTTCTTTTTTTTCTATTTGCTTTTCACTTTCATAAAAATGATCTTCTAATTTTTTTTCCATTTCTTTAAATTCTTCCTCTGTTATAGATGATGTTTCTATAATTTTCAAAATTTCATTTAAAGCTTTTTTAAGTTCATTCTTCCTTTCAAAATCTATTTCTTCTTTTTCAATATTTTCTATATTTTTACTATCTATAGATCTTTTTTCCTCTTCTTTTTCTAGTTCAAAAGTAAATCTTTTTATATAGCTTTTAAAGTTTAGTTCCTTACATAATGCCACTAACTTACTCAAATCTTTATTATATTTCATATCTTCCAAATTAAAGCTTAGATCGATATCTTTTTTTATTACTGCTAGTTTCCTACTTAAAAATGCTAAGTCCTTATCTTCAGCAATATTTTTTACTAACCCTTTTCCAATTCCAGGAATATCACTTAATTTTTCTATATTTTCATAGATTCCCTCTAAATTTCCATATAAATCTAACATTGGAACTGCTTTTTTAGGACCTACTTTTCTTACACCTGGTATCCCATCACTAGAATCTCCAATAAGTCCAAATAGATCAGGAATTAATTCTGGTGTAACTCCTAATTGTGCCACTACATCTTCAGGGGTTCGAAGAATTCCAAATCTACTTTTCCCATCTCCCTTTCCTAATAGAGCAATCTTTATATTTTCATCCAAAACTTGAGAAAGGTCTTTATCACCAGTAACTATATAAGTTTCTATCCCTTCTCTTGATAGTTCCTTTGCATATGTTCCCATTACATCGTCTGCTTCATGGCCCTCTATTTTCACTTTTTTTATATTAAACACATCTAATAGTTCTTCAATTCTTTTTATTTGTAAAGCTAGATCATCTGGCATTGGTTTTCTAGCTGATTTATATTTATCATAGATTTTTGTTCTCTCCAAAGATTTTCTACTTACATCAAAAGCCCCAATTATATATTCAGGTTCAAATTCTTTTAGTACACCTAAAAGTGTATTTAAAAATCCAAAAGTTGCACCGGTTGGTTCTGAATTTGTTCTAAGATTCATATGTGCATAATATGATCTATACATAATTGCACTTACATCTAATAATACTGCTTTTTTCATATATTTTCTCCTCATATGTTTTCATTCGATTATTTTTATTTACTCTATAAAAACATATTATATTTTTTTTATTTTAATTTTAAATAAATTTAATTGGGTCAAATTTAAATAATAATATCACTATTTATTATATCATAAATTATTTATATTTAGAGTTTATTTGATGATTTTATATATTTTATTTGGTTTTATTATTTTTATTTTAAATTTTATATACATTAATTATCGGACTTTAAAACACGTAAAGTAATTATAATAT
>NZ_JBATVM010000319.1:0-10768 GCF_049671765.1 Psychrilyobacter sp. | reverse complement strand
CTTCTAGCAATTTCATTTTTTTCATTGACTCCAATAGCAATAGATCCAGTTCCACAAACAATATTTACTCCTGGTTGACAGGCTAAACTCCCTGCCCATCCTGATTCTACATCATTTCCAATTGTATAATTTATTCCTTTATAAACTTCACCTATTATTTTTTCAAGTTTTAATTTATCGTCTTTTACTTCTCCATAGCCTGGAATACCAATAAAAGCATATGATAATAATTCTTTTGAAATTTTTAATGTCTCATAAATTTTTTTGAGACCGTCTTTATGAAGTGCTTTAACGCCATCAAAACCTATTTGTAGATAGTGCCCAGTACCTTTAACTAATTCAAAAACGATATTCCCTTTATTATCAATTACTGTAAAAGCAGTTTTTGTTCCACCACTATCGACTCCTAAATAATACATGTTTCCTCCTTTTCTTTAATTCATTGATTCTTTTTAAAATTTATACGTACCTTTTTAAAGACTGGAATAATTTTTCATTATTTCTATTAAAAAACTTTAAATTGAAAATTAACCTTTACTTCCTGTAGAAGCTACACCTTCTATGAATTTTTTTTGAAAAGTAATAAAAAATATCAACATAGGTGCCATAGCTATAAGTGATCCGGCCATCATAATAGGAATATTTGTTGTTCTTTGACCGGCTAAAGATGCTAACCCTGCTGATAGTGTCATTTTTGAAACAGATGTATTAACTATAAGGGGCCACATTAATGAATTCCATCCATATAAACCTGTTAAAATAGCTAGTGTAATCAGTGCTGGCGTTATAAGAGGTAGCATAACTCTCCAATATATTTGAAATGGATTACATCCGTCTATTATAGCTGCTTCTTCTAACTCTCTGGGTATATTTTCAAAGAATTGTTTTAAAAGAAAAGTTCCAAAAGCACTAAATAATCCAGGTAAACATAGAGCTGTTAGGGAATTTAATAACCCTAATTTTTGAATTATTAAATATTGTGGAATGAGGTATATCTGACCTGGGACCATTAATATAGTAAGAAAAACTAAAAATATCTTTTTTTTCCCCCAAAATTCTAATCTTGCAAAAGCGTATCCTGCCATTGAACAGAAAACTAACTGTCCTACTATTATTACTAAAGTTGAAAGTAGTGTATTAATAAAATATTTTCCAAATGGTAAAAGCTTAAAGACCTCTACATAATTACTCCACATAACTTTAATTGGAAACATAGTCGGTGGAACTTGAGTAGTCTCACTCATTGTCTTTAAAGAAGTTAGCAACATCCAAATGAAAGGTGTTAGAGATAATATCCCACCAATTATCAAAATAGAATACACTACAAATTTTCCTAATTTTTTATTCATATATTTTCTCCTTTATAATTAACTATGAACCCATTTCTTTTTAATTTTAAATTGAATAACTGTAATTATTATTATTATTATAAATAACATAACCGCTATTGCCGCTGCAAATCCTTTTTCATTAAATTCAAAAGCATATCTATAAAATAAGTATACTACTGAAATAGATTCGTCGATAGCTATACTTGATTTACTAATCATCATGTAGATAATATCAAAAATTTGAAATGTTGAAATAAGTGTCATTATACCCACAAAAAATAAACTTGGACTAAGTAAAGGGAGTGTAATAGAAAAAAATTGTCTTACTTCACTTGCTCCATCAATTTCAGCAGCTTCGTATAAAGATTTTGGGATACTCTGTAACCCAGCCAATAAAATTATCATATTATATCCAATTTTCATCCAAATCATAACTATGACAACAGCATATAAAGATGTTGTTGGATTATTTAACCAGGATATTTTTTCTAAACCGAAAAAACTTAAACAGAAATTTAATAGACCAAAATCTTTATTATAGATCCATTTCCATACTGCACCACTTGCAGATGCCATGGCTATAACTGGTAAAAAGTATATTGTCCTAAAAAATCCTTTAAATTTTATTTTTGTATTGAGTAGAACTGCTAGAACAGTTGAGATACTTATCCCTACTGGAACAGCGATGATTACATATTTTAATGTGTTTTTTAAACTTCTTAGAAACTCTTTATCATTAAATAATTTTTTATAATTTGATAAACCTACCCATTTAGCTCCTCCAAATAATCCTATCTCAGTAAAACTAAAATAAAAATTTTGAAAAAATGGAATTATATAGAAGACCATTAACCCCAAAAAAACTGGCATGATTAATAAATATCCCCAAAATAAATGTTCGGTCTTTTTATTTTTTATCTTTGAAAAAATTTTCTTTGATTTATTTTCGTTTATATTCAATATTTCACCTTCTTTCGTTTATTTTTTAAGGAATTTAACATAGTTAAATTCCTTAAAAATTTAGATATTATTTTTCAGATTTTAGTATAGAATCCATCTCTTCTTTTATGTTTTTACATGCTTCTCTAGGACTCATTGTTCCAGCCCATACTTTAGTAAGATATACATCCTGTACATGACTCCATTTAGCAGTGTCAAAAGAAACTGGATATGAAACATTATTTTTTAAAGCTCTTATATAAGCAGAGACATCAATATTTTTATAATTTTCAGTCCATAATTTTTGAGATTCAGTATATGCTGGAATTACAACACCAGATTTTGCCACATAGTCGTTAGATTCTTTATTCGATAAAAATTTAACAAATTTCCATGCTGCTTCTGGATGTTTTGAATTTTTCCCAATGGCATAACCAATTCCGTGAACTACTGTAGAATTATTTTTTATTTTCGGCATTGTCACAACGCCAAGATGTCCATTTATTTTTTCATCTGCATTTAGTGGTGATGCTCTCCAAGACCCTTGATATACCATTGCTACTTGCTCAGACTGAAACATTTGAGTGGCTTTATTTTCAAGCATAGTAGTATAATCTGAACTTGCGTTTTCGTCAAAGATACTTTTTATCATTTCAATAGCTTTTATGGTATTTTCATCTCCATAACCTGATTCTTTTCTATCGCTTGAAATAATACTCCCACCATTTTGTGGAATAATATTGTAGTAAGATGATTGATTTTCATAAACTGGAATAGCTACTCCATAGACACCCTTAACGTTTGCCTGTATATTTATAGCTGCTTTTTTCATATCATCCCATGTCCATTGATCTGTAGGATATTGTAACCCTGCTTTATCGAATAAAGCTTTATTATACCAAAGCGCTATACTGTCTACATCTTTTGGGATTCCGTACTGGTTTCCTTTATATTGATATAAATCTTTAATTCCCTCGACGTATTTATTCATATCTATAGAGTCTTTTTTTATTATTTCATTTAACGGTAAAAGCATATCATAACTAGCATACTTTAAAAAGTTCGGTCCGTTCATCCAAACAACATCTGGCATTTCTCCCCCAGTAGTAGCAGCTTGAAGTTTTGTCCAATATTGATTGTATGGAGTAGTTTCAAATTCAACTTTTATATTAGGATTATTTTTTTCAAATTCATCTGCTAACTCCCTATACACAGGTGCTTGAACAGAATCCCATAGGGCATATTTTATAACAACTTTCTCATTTTTTTCATTTTGTCCACCGCAACCAACAAGTAAAACACTCAATGCTAATAATAATATCCATATTTTTTTCATTTTGTCCCCCTTTTAATAATTTATACGTATGTATTTTAAATTTAAAAATTTTTATTATTTTTCAAAATATTCTATAATTTCCTTTGAAAGTTCTGGTATAATTTTTAGTCCTCCATTACCTCTCAAAGACTCAGTTGCCATAATACCTGCTGCTACTGCTTGACGTGCAGCTATCGGTGATGTATTTGGTTTTTCTCCATTTTTTATATATCTTATAAAAGCTTTTACTATATCTGGATCTGATCCCCCATGGGTTCCTGTTTTTTCTTTCAGGTCATAGGTCACATCAGTTTTCCCATAACCATCAAATCTATCTGTATATACTACGACTTTACAATCTCCAGTATCACCAATATTTTCAACTCTTCCCTTAGTTCCTATAAAAGTATAGTTTCTAACTGAATCAGGAGTATAATGACATTGAACATAACTAGCTTGGACTCCATTATCTAATTGCATCATTACCATACTATGATCTTCTACATCTACTATGTTAGAAACTCCTTTTAATTTTTTTGCCGGCCAATGGTTTGAATCAAAAGTAACTTGTTTATAGTGCTCATCTGGAGATTTTCTCTCTTGATCACATTTATCATAGATCGATAATTTACCCATTCCAACTACTGCTTTAGAATATCCTCCTGCTAGCCAATGGATTACATCCATATCGTGAGCTCCTTTTTGTAATAATAATCCATTTACATTTTTTCTTTCTGAATGCCAATCTTTAAAGTAAGCGTCTCCTCCATATGAAACGAAGTGTCTGCACCAAACTGCCTGAATATCTCCAATTACTCCTGAATCAATTACCTCTTTCATCTTTAATATAACAGGAAAATACCTCATATTATGACCTAAAAATAATTTTCTTCCTTCTTCCATAGCTGTTTTTAAAATATTATCACACTCTTCAATGGTAATCCCCAAAGGTTTTTCTAAATAAACATCTTTTCCTGCTTTTAAGGCTGCAATAGCATGCTCTTCATGACAATAATCTGGTGAAAGGATAAATACTGCATCAACATCCTCCCTTGCTAGTAACTCATTATAGTCTTTAGTTAAAAATAGATCTTTTTCTTTTTTATAAAATTCTGAAAATTTTTCTAATGATTCATCATAAATATCTGCTGCCCCAATAAGTTTTACATCTTTTTCTTCTAGTGCATAAGCACCTAGTTTTCCACGCCATCCCCAAGCTCCAATTAATCCGATACCAATTTTCTTCATTTTTCCCCCTTTTAAATTTTTATTTTAGTTCTATTTCAAATGTTAATTTATCCCCTCTAGCAATTGACTTTGTGTACTCTAAGACTTCATTTTGTGAATATGTATATCTCTCTAATTCCATACAGGCTCTTAAACTAGACATTTTTAATTTTTCCAATATATCCTCTGTGGGTATTACTGCTTTAAATTTTTCTACGGCTCTGTCAAAATTTACCTTATAATCTTTTCGAATAATATCGTATAGTGGCTTTTCGGTTAGAACTTTTAGACTTAAATTTTTTAATAGATTTGGATTTAAGTAAGTTGTTTCATACATGACTGGTTTTTTATCGGCTAACCTTAATCTGATTAGTTTATAGATTTCCTTAGAATTTATTGCCATTTTTTTTTGAACTTTTTCATCTGCTTCTACTAATTCAAATGAAATTATTTCTGAACTAGGAACCTTTCCTCTTTTTATCATCTCTTCTGTAAAACTATAAAATTTTAATAGTGACTGGCTATAAAATTCTTCCGAAACAAATGTACCACTTCCTTGTAATTTATATAAATATTTCTCTTTGACTAAATGATCAACGGCTTTTCTAACTGTATCTCTGCTTAATTGATATTTTTCCATTAATTTTTGTTCTGTAAGAATTTTTTCTCCTAAGCTATATTCTCCATCATTTACTTTCTTTTTTATAATATCTGCTAATTTACAGTATTTTGTTTTTTGTTTTATCATATCTCCACCTCTTGATTGGTACGTACCTTTCAAATTTATTTTAATACTAAAATAAGAAAATGTCAAATTAAAATACAATTATTAAAAAAATGAATATCTTTTTTTTTTAAAAGAACCTTTTTACTGCCTTTAGTATCTCCATCTTCCTTTCACTATTACATTTTTTAAATTTATTTTTTCATCTAAGATTACTAAATCTGCTATATATCCTTTTTTTATTTTTCCATACCTATCATCAATTCCTATGGCTTTTGCAGGATATAGTGATGCCATTCTCAAGGATTCTTCCAAAGATTCTCCTACATATTCTACTAAATTTTGAACTCCCTTGATCATAGTCAGTACAGATCCAGCTAGAGACCCTTCCTCATTTCGAAGTTCTCCATTGCTGTGAAAACATCTTTTTCCCTCAAATAAAAATTCTTTCATGTCTGTCCCAGCAGGAGCAGCGGCATCTGTAACTAAAAATAATCTATCTCCTAATAATTTTTTGGCTATTTTAACAGCAGCATAGTGACAATGTAATCCATCTACTATAATTCCGGCAGTTAATTTTTTAGAATTTAATATTGCTCCAACAGCACCAGGCTCTCTATGATTATAAGAGCTCATACCATTATATAAATGGGTTGCCATGGTAATTCCATAAGGGAGTTTATTTGAAATTTCATCATATGTTCCGTTGGTATGCCCCATAGAAACTGTTATTCCTCCACTTACTAATTTGTTTATATGAGTTGTAGTGGCATTTTCAGGTGCAAGAGTGAGAATTGTTGTTTTAGAATTAGAAATTTTTTCAATAATTTCGTCAGACAAAATTCTAATATAATCTTCCCTGTGAGTTCCTTTTTTTTCCTTTGATATATATGGACCCTCAATATGAAGACCTATTATTCCTAAATCTTCTAAATTTTCTATTTTACTCATTACCTCTAAAGATTTTTCTATTTTTTCATCTTCACAGGTGATCAAAGTAGGGGTATACATAGTGCATCCGTATTTTAAGTTTGTTTCATTTATAATTTTAAAAGTTTTTTCAGATATGTCGTCGTTGACTAGGACTCCTCCACATCCGTTAAGTTGAAGATCTATAAATGCTGGAGCTATTAGTCTTCCTTTAACATCTTTAATTTCAATATTTGGATATAATATTGCTAATTTTTTTTCATCAATTATATCTTTTATCTTTTTTCCCTCTATAATTAGAGATTTTCTAAAAATACTTTTTTCCCCTGTAAAAATTTTCCCATTTGTTAATGCATACACCATTATTCCTCCTAATTATGAACAAAAATATTTATAGATAATTTCTTATATTATATTGGATCTAATTTCACATAGAAATATCAAGATTATAGTTTTATTTAATCTAGTTGTCAATTATTTCTTTTTCTATAGTGATCTAGTGTTGTTAAAATTAAGAAATAAAAAGCTCCTATTCAATATTTAATTGCAAAAATTTGTTCATTGTTTTCTGGGAAAGTTATTTCTAGTGATCTTTATCTGTTGTATCATAAGTTAATGTCATTTAGAATATTGTATGGATAAGATACGAGGAGTTGGATAGTTTTATTAAAATTTAATAATTTGTTTTAATTTTTTATTATTAGTATAATAAAGGAGATTTTAGAAGGTAGATATAATGAATCATTAGTCATAAAATTAAAACTAAAAAGAATTCCACAAACTATTTATTTTGTAATAGAAAATAAAGCAGCGATAAATCGGCCTACTTTGATATTTAAAGCTAGGAAAGAATAAAGACTACTGTATTACTAGAGAGAATATAAAAAATTAAGATTATTCTTAAATAAAGCGTAAAATAACAAATGGAGGTCAACAATGAAAAATATACTTTTTTATTCAAAATTAATTAAACATGGAAGTAAAAAAGGTCAGCTTAATACATACACAAAGAAGATAAGATTCGCTTTTAGAACTCTTATTTATTACCCTTGGATAAATAATCTAACAAATTTTATTTTAAAACATGATTATCTTTCTTCTACAGTTTATCAATATCCTGTTTTATTAAGTAAGATGCATAGACCATATCTATCAAGCACATTTAAAATGAGTGAAAAATTAAACGCAATAAAAGATAGCTACGAATTCATAGATACTTATTTTTCTGAGGAAAAAAGAAAGATTCTCTATACAGATGGTCAGATTGTCTTAGGTGAAATCTGTGGAAATAATTCTGAAGTATTTTATGTCAATCTAGCTCTTTATCCCCACTATGATAAGGAGGGAGAATTCAATTTGATTTTAACAAATTCAGATAATATAACTCTATCCACTCTTACTTTTAGCTTACAGAAAGAAAAGAACGAATTTAGAATATTCATAGGGGGACTTCAAGGGGCTCCAAAAGATATAGACCATAGCATAATAAAGGTTGCTACAAAAAATTTATATGGTTTATTTCCTAAAAAAATTATTATTGAATCCCTATATTTTCTTGAAAAATCATTGGGTATGAAGGTAGAAAAAATATGTGTAGGGAATAGCCAACATGTCTATACTGCCAAGAGATACAAGAAAAAAAGAACTATTCTCTCTAGTTATGATAGTTTTTGGATATCTTTAAATGCAGAAAAAACAAAGTTAGGTCTATGGATCTTACCGGAAAAATTAGAAAGGAAAGATATACTTGATGTTCCAAGTAAAAAGAGAGGTCAATATAGAAAAAAATATGGTTTGTTGAAAAAATTAGAAAGTTCAATACTAGGAACTTTTAATAAAAAGAAAGTAGAGGTTACGGAACTTATATAGAAAATAAAAATTTTATAAAGCAAGGAATAAAAATGTGAAAAAAATATGTTGATTTCAAAACAATCATATGCTTTGTAAAGAAAAAGGGGAAATTCAAAATCTGAAAAAAACTTTTTTTCAAAGGTCTTTAGTAAGATAAAAAGGCTTAAATAGACTATTATCTGTAGGGAATACTACTCTACTTTTATTTGTGTATTTTTTAAATGTTTATCGAAACCTTCTATTGTATTAGTAGAAAATATTGAAGTCCTAATTTTTGAGGATATTTTAAAAATATAGCTAAATTGGACCAATTAGACTTCCATAATAAATTTTTGCTTTCATTTTCCCCTTCAGATTGAAACATTTTGTATTAAAAAATATTTAAATGTGGAATATTACATTGATAAAAAGATGAAATGTCAAGAAATTAAGTTTTAATTTTATTCAATAAATGCAAACTAATAAAAATTAAAAAGGACAAATAAATATAGTTATCTAATTGCCCATTAAATATTCTACAGTATTATAAATTTGAATATATGTGAAAGTTTTTATATTTAATAAAAATCTAAATTTTATTTTTTTCACATATTTTACAAGATGTATATCCATTTTTAATAGCTTCTTGTAAAGTTATTGTTTCTAAATTTTTAGCATATGGACACTCTTCTTGATGATATTTTTTAGTTTTTTTGTTTACAAAAATAAAATTTGGTTTGGCTTGGTTTCGCTTCTTTTTAAACAATATAAGTATAAAACTTAAAATCGACACAATTAAAATTATTTTTATCATATTTTCCTCCTATTTTTATTTAAGTAGTTCCGCTTACACCTCTCCCAAATCTCTGAGTACCCTTCTTGCATTTACTACATATCCTACTATATGGGATTCCTTTTGAATCAATTTCACTAATAAATGTTCTCTTGCATTTTAAACAAATAACTTCTTTTTTCTTCATTAGTATCACCTCTTTGAAAATTGTAATATTTTTAGTATTAGTGTATCATACTTTATGAGTAGATTTAAATTGTTTAATTAAACATTAAGTTTTTCTTGCTAAATTTTATTTTTTTTGTTTATTATTTCCTTACCTCTTATTTTTACGTCCATTAACCGAACATAAACGTTTACTAATACACGCATATAATCTATATATAGCCCTATCATATATCTACCATTTAGTTGTCAATTGTTTTCTTTATTAGAATTTAAGTTGACTTTATCTCTATCCACCTTTAAAATACAGTTGTAATAAATAATTGCGTATTGATTTTTAATATGTCTCTCTCCCAAGGGATTTATTACAACTATTTACAAGAAGACTCTTAAATTAACTTTTAGGAGTCTTTTTATATATTCATAAAGATATTGCGTTGGTGATTTATTTTAGGAGATCCACTTCATTGGAATATTAAAAAAAAGAATTGATTTCTCAAATAAAAAAACACTTGTTTTAATTAATTAATTAATACTTTATTTAGTTTATTAATGTTGTTGTTATAACCATTTAGTTGTAAACTTTTAATAAGTGGATTCTAATATTTTTTTTAGTGACTCTCTCCTGATTTCATATGAAATAGATTTTGATACAATTCAAAATAGAATCCACTTCAAAAAAATCCTTTTAAAGGATAAAACAAATAAAAAAGTAGATGCAAAAAGGAGCTTAAAAAATATGTTTCTTAAAAAGTGTTCAGTTTTAAATTTTTAAGGGTAATATAAATTTTCATATTTTTTAAAGATACGTTCTCTCCAAGTTAGAGATATTATTTTTTTAGTTTTTTTGCATTTAGGATATGTTTTCGCGATGCTTCTAAGAGTCAAGTATTTCAAAGAATTATTTAAAAATTTAGGTGGTGAAAAAATGAAAAAAAATGAATCTATAACTAAGTATATGGTTTTTGTTTTATTAGGAGCTTCAAGTTATGGAGTTCTTTCAACTTTTGTAAAACTGGCTTATGGTGAGGGATTTACTTTAGGAGAAATTGTGTTTTCTCAAACAGGAATAGGTTGTTTGGTCTTATGGCTTATGGTATTTTTAAAAATAAAAATAAATAAAGAGTATAAAATAAAATTTAGTAAAAGTGATTTAATAAAATTGATGTTGACAGGGATTCCAATTGGATTAACTAGTGTAATGTATTATAAATCTGTTCAGGAAGTTCCTGCTTCAATGGCAATTTTATTATTTTTCCAATTTACATGGATGGGAAATTTAGTAGAATGTATTTTGGAGAAAAAAATTCCTTCTAAAATTCAAGTAATATCTATTATGTTACTTTTAATAGGAACAACGTTTTCATCTAATGTTTTTAATGGGGGTTTAAGTAGCTTAACATTTAAAGGTATAATATATGGACTTTTGGCAGCATGTTCATATACAGCATTTACTTTTGTTAGTGGGAAGGTTGCAACGAATGTAGATTCAATTCAAAGAAGTACTTTAATGT
>NZ_JBATVM010000318.1:0-6319 GCF_049671765.1 Psychrilyobacter sp. | reverse complement strand
GGATTAACCTCGATTCTTGCATCAGTAGAACTCCCAGTGGCTATATTGACCTCTGTGACTGTGTTACACGAAAGTTCATCAATGATTCAGTGGATTGGAATCTTAATAATTTTGTTTGGGATTATTTTCCCCAGATATATTCAGAAAAAAATGAGATAATTATCAAAGAATTTAAATTTTTTTAGACCTCTTGCCTTCCCAACATTTAAATGGGAACATAACTAAATTATTTTTAAGTTCTTAGCTTTTAGAAGTTGTTTTTATCTCTTATTATTGTGTTTAATTTTAGAGATCTTACGGAAAAGTTGAAGAGTATTCAATTTTTTTCCAAACCATGTTTTCCCTCAATAATTTCAAGATAGTAAGACAAACTGAATTTGCGTGGCATTGTCGTACAAATTCAATAATAATAATATATTCTTCTCCTACAAAAAATCATCTACATTACTGCTTTCTACAACCCTTCCAAGGATATAAAACTCATCTTTATCCTCTACTCTAATTTCTGGATAATTCTTATTAAAAGCTTCTAAAACTGGATTTTTCCCACCTACTTTAAACTTTCTAATAATACATTCTCCATTGAATGAAAAAAGACCAAGTTTACCAATCGTCAAAGGAGTATCCATCTCTGTTAAAATTTGAGATTTTATAGCTATTCTTCTATTCCCATCAATCCCAGGGTCCATAGAATCATCATTTATTGTTACTGCAATGAATGGCCCATTATAATTACTATCTTCTAAATAAAACATTGTGTAAGCTCCAATTACTTCACCATAAATAAGTGCTCCATCTATCACTTTAACATCTTTATACAACGGAATTTCTTCTATTTTTAAAACTCTCATTTCTTTGAAATTAGAACCGTCCATTCAAACCTCCATAATTATAATAATGTATTTATCTTTTTTTATGTTTTCTCTTATGTTGTCTTTTTCTTTCGATGGCTATCCCGTGGCATTTAAAATTAGTGTCTTCAGTTTTTAAAATAAGAAGGTAGATTAATCTACCTTCTTATAGATACCACCAACACATTCTGGACAACTAGGTAATTCCTCGTTATCATTTTCTATAATTATTTCTAAATAACACATCATACACATATAAGTTCCTACACCTGGTTTTTCACCCGCTACATACATAACGTTATTCCTCCTAATAAATCACAAATTTTTTTAAAATAATATTACTTATTTAGAGTATACAACAAAACTTTAAAAATTGAAGAAGAACTGGCTATGAATTATAAAAACATTTTGGAAAACACACTATCCCAAGAAGGCACATTAATGGTTAATTAAAAAAAAGAATAGAAGAAGAAGCTAAATTTATAGCGTTCTTCTTCTTCTTTTAATAAAAGTTACAAAAGGTCTCTTTATTTTAATTTAACTTTCCAAATTAGATTATCTATCTTAGGACCCCAATAATTCTTAGCTCTAAAAAATGGTTCTCCTAAATTTTTAATCCAATATATTTGAGCACTTTTATAACCAGAATCTAAATAAAATTCTTCTACATTTTTAGCTTTTAATATTTTATACATTTCACTTAAAAGAATTTTTCCTATACCTCTTCTTTGATAAGATGGGTGAATATATATAGTTCCTATTTTCATAGAATCTTTTTTGATATCTTTAATCACATTTTTTATGTCTAAATCACAGTATGAAGATGATATAGTTCCTATTATTTTTTCATCATCTAGAGCAATTAAAATAGATATATTATCGACTTTTTTTAAATAATTCTCACAATACTTCGTTTTTTCTCTTACTTCTTCGTCTACAAAATCTGGAAGAGTTATTCCTTCTCTTCTAGCAGTATCAGATATAACTATTTTAAATAATTCTTCTAGTTGAGGAAGATGATTTTTTAATGGTTTTTTTATTTTCATAAAGATCCTTTTTTAAATCAAATTAATTTTTATAGTTCATTATCAAATTTAATTTTTTTATCTATAATTTTAAAGAATTCCTGAAATAAAATTATATATTCTATTTTAACTTTATTATAAATTTCCCATGCTGTATCTTGATTATAAGTGTGAGAAGTTCTGTTTCTATTTTCCATCATTTTAATCCATGCAGTTCCATCTTCAATTAATTCCACTTTGAAAGATTCTCTAAAAGCTCCTCTTGGACTGTTAACTTCTATTCCATCATATTCTAGATAACCCTTCATAAGTTTCCAACTAAGTTCAAAAACGAACTCAAACCTTTGAATTATTCCATCTAAATATAGATCGTCCTCATGGGGATCTTTTTTTAAAGAGTCTTCTAATCGCCCTAAAGCTTTTTTTAAATTTTCTAATTTTAACTTTAATTTATTTTGATTCATAATTATTTTTCCCCTTTCGTCCGTAATAAATATCATATATCCTTCTCTATCAATAAAGTCTTTTAGGTTTTCATTTGTATTTTTTGAATAATCAATTATATCAGTTGTATAAGGTAGGGATGTTTTGTAGAGATCATCTTTTAGATATAATAATCTATCTTTTCTAAATTTAATAGCTAAATCTATATCTGAGGTTTTTTTATAATCACCCCTAGCTCTAGAGCCAAAAATTTTAACCCACTCTATTTCTTTGGAGTAATATTTTAATACTTCTATTATTTTATAAAATTCTTTTTCCGTTAATCCATACATAGCTTTCCTCCAAGGTAAAATATATTTTATTATACCATAAAATGATTTTTAGATACGAATTCTAAAATAAGAATATCAGATGGAAATAAAAAAACTAAGAAAAAATTTGCTTTTACTATTATATCATAGATTTTAATTTTTGAATGACTAAAATCACAGGTAGAATCTCAATAAAATTGAGAATAAAATAGTAAAAGACAGTATAAATCACCTTGAAGAAAAACTTATTAGAGACTTAGAAGTTATTCTTCTCACTAGTTATTAAAAATAAGTATTTTCCTTGCTCTTGTTATTATATGGTGGATATAGTATAATTTTGGTAAAGGATTTTTGGAGGTATAAATGAAAATCATAATCAATAGAAATGAATTGATTCATAACCTAAGCGACTTATCTTTAGTGATTAAGGATAACTCTATAAGACCTGTAATATCAGGGGCAAAACTAGAAGTAAAGAATAATGAAATTAGATTTACTGGAACAACACTAGAAACAACTATAAAATCATATTTAAATGGTGAAATTATAGAAGAGGGGATTGTTGTCTTTAAAATCGGATTGGTTCTAGAATATATAAAATTATTAAACCAAGATGAGATAGAGATCAGTGCTACTGAGAACAAATTATTTATTCACAATGCTGAGTTTACAACTTTAGATAGTGAAGAATATCCAAAATTAAATATGTTAGGAGGAGATCCCCTTTTAGAGATTGAGGCAAATAAATTGGTAGAAGCTTTTGATAAAGTATCATTTTCAGCTTCTATGACTCCGGAAAATTTGGCTATTAATACCATTAGAATGAAATTAGAAGATAATAAGATTTATTTAATAACTACAGATTCATATAGACTTACTCATTTTGTTTTAGAGTGTGAGACAAAGTTAAATAAAGAGGTCTCTATACCTTTAGAGGGGGCTACTATTTTAAGTAAACTCTTTAGAGGAAGCAAAGAAACTTTAAACTTCTTTATCGATGGAAGTCAATTGAAAGTAAAATCTGAAAGATTAGTTTTTTCTATTAGATTGGTTGATTTGGTATTCCCTGATTATAATGCTATTTTGGGTAGCATGAACTCGAGTAAGACAATTGAGATGAATTTAAAAGATTTTAAGTCAGCATTAAAAAAAGTTCTTACTATTGCTAAAAGAAATCAAGAGACAAAAAATGGTGCATATTTTGATTTTAATGGAAATAAATTGAAGATAACAGTATCTTCTGGGAGTGCTAAAACTACACAAAAGTTAGATACAATAAAGGAAGGCGATAATTTCAAAGCTTCTTTAAATGTGAAGTTTATAGAAGATTTGTTAAATAATATAGAAAAAAATATAATTATTAGAGCTAGCAATGCTAGTTCAATGTTTATCTTAAAAGAGGTAGATAATGATAATTATACTTACATTTTAATGCCGTTAGCCCTTAGAGACTAGGAGGAAATGTGGAGTTTTATAAAAGAATGTTAATTAAAATATTAAAAAATTCTATGACAGGCTGCGAATCTGATGTTTTGAAAATTTTAGAATCAGGGTATGATCTGAATACGAAAGACAAAGAGGAACTTGAAGAGTTAATCGATAGTTTATAGGCAACAAGATTAATTTAATATATGGAGGGAGATAAGTATGAACGTTTTATCTGGTTTAAAGCCTGAAAAGGTATTTAATTTTTTCGAGGAGATAAGTGCAATTCCTAGAGGATCGAAACATGAAGAACAAATAAGTGCATATTTAGCAAATTTTGGAAGATCTAGAGGATTAGAAACTATCCAAGACGAAGCTCTTAATGTAATTATCAAAAAAGATGCTACTCCAGGATATGAGGATATTCCTGCTATAATTATTCAAGGACACATGGATATGGTTTGGGAAAAAAATCTAGATACTGAATTTGATTTTGAAAATGAAGGATTAAAGCTTTTAATTGATGGAGATTTCATAAAAGCTAAAGGGACTACCTTAGGTGCCGATAATGGTATAGCTATTGCATTGGCACTAGCTGTATTAGATTCAAATGATATTCCACATCCAAAATTAGAAGTACTAGCTACTTCTGATGAAGAAACAGGAATGTCTGGAGCTATTGCTTTAGATGGGGACTTGTTACAAGGTAAATATTTATTTAATATAGACACAGAAGAAGAGGGAGAGATCTATGTTAGTTGTTCAGGTGGAAACAGAACTGCCCTTACTATTCCTGTGATATATACTGATGCTACATTGGATTCATTCTTTAATATTAGTGTTAGAGGATTATTTGGTGGACATTCAGGAATGGAGATTCAATTACAGAGAGGAAATTCTAACAAGATAATGGCTAGAATATTAAAAGCTATATCAGATAAATTAACTATTAACTTAAAAGAGATAAATGGTGGATCAAAAACTAATGCTATTCCTCGTGAGGGAGACTTATTGTTCTCGGTAGCAAAAAAAGATATCGAAACTTTAAATAAAATTTTAACTAATGTGACTGCAGAGATAGTTGAAGAATTAAGAGTTTCAGATACAGGAATTAAGATTACTATGACAGAGGTAAAAGGATTAGAAGGTTCTAAAGTAATGGATCTAGATACAACTAATAGAGTAATTAATACTTTATTTTTATATCCTAATGGTGTTCAAAGAATGAGTTTGGATATCGAGGGATTAGTGGAAACTTCACTTAATTTAGGTGTACTTACTACGGAAGATGCAGGTGTTGTATTGCAGTCAGCTATTAGAAGTTCTGTAGACGCTGCGAAAGTTTTATTAACTAAGCAAGTAGAAACTCTTGCTGTAGTTACAGGAGCCAAATTTGAGCAAGGTGCTACTTATCCTGCTTGGAAATTTAATCCTAATTCAAAATTACAAGATATGGCACTAGAAGTTCATGAAAAATCAACTGGTAAAAAAGCTGGAATCAAAGCTATCCATGCAGGGTTAGAATGTGGATTGTTAGGTGAAAAGTTACCGGATTGTGATATGATCTCATTTGGTCCAAATATGTTTGATGTTCATACTCCAGAAGAAAAATTATCTATATCTTCAGTTGAGAATGTATGGAAATATTTTTTAGAATTATTAAAATCATCTAAAGACTATTTATAAAAATAAATATATTATATAAATTAAAAGGGGCTGTCCACAAGACAACCCCTTTTATCTTTTAATTTTCCATAGGAACAAATGACCCTTTGATATCATCATAATATTCTATCTCGCCAGTTTCTATCTTGTAATACCATACATGAAGGTGTAATGAACCTTCATCTACCCTTCTTTTTACTGCTGGATATGTCAATAAATTTTCTAATTGAAACATAGCAGAGAGTTTTTCTGTATTAATAAGTTTTTCATCATCAGACCCTCCTACTAATTGTGCTACCTTTTTGGCTTCATTACCTAATTCTAGCCATTTATTTGTGTGGACTAAATCTACCTCTTTATCTAAATCTTTATAGAGAGACTTGATAGCCCCACAATGGGAATGTCCGCAAACTATTATGTCATCTACCTTCAAAACTGATACTGCATATTCTATTCCTGAAGCTGTGGAATGGTAATCTTCATCAGGTTTATAAGGAGCTACAAAATTTCCGACATTTTGAATGGTAAAAAGTTCCCCAGGTTTAGATCCAGTAATCAATCCTGGTATTACTCTAGAGTCGCTACATCCTATAAATAG